>JBIKZP010000145.1:0-6059 GCA_044354655.1 Rhodoferax sp.
GACCAACTTGGCAGCACCGAAATAAGGCAAACGCCAGACCAGGCTTTGCGCGAAGGCGAGGTGCGTTTGCGTATTGACCGCTTTGCGCTCACCTCCAACAACATCACCTACGCCGCCTTTGGCGCGGCCATGAACTACTGGGACTTCTTTCCAGTGGCTGGGGGTGATGACGTCTCGCAAGGCTGGGGCCGCATTCCGGTGTGGGGGTTTGCCAGCGTCGTGCAGTCGCTGCACCCGGCCATAGCGGTGGGAGAAACGTTGTATGGCTACTTTCCCATGTCCAGCCACGTGGTGCTGGCGCCCAAGCGGGTTACGCCTGACGGCTTTGTCGATGGCGCGGCGCATCGGGCCGCTTTGCACCCGGTCTACAACCAGTACCTGCGCACCGGGCGCGATCCGTTTTACACCGACCAGACGCAAGACCTGCAAGCCTTGCTGCGCCCGCTGTTCATCACCTCCTGGCTGATCGACGACTTTCTGGACGACAACCGATTCTTTGGCGTTCAGGCCGAGCCCGCGACGGATGCCAAGTCTGCCGGCCTGCTGCTGCTGTCCAGTGCGTCGAGTAAAACCGCGTATGGCACGGCGTTTCAACTGGCGCAAAGGCCGGGGCTCACCGTGGTGGGTTTGACCTCGCCCGCCAACATCGGCTTTTGTGAAAGCCTGGGCTGCTACCACCAGGTGCTGAGCTACGCGCAACTGGCGCAACTCGATGCCCAGCAGCCCTGCGTCTACATTGACTTTGCTGGCAACGCCAGCTTGCGCCACGACATCCACAGCCGGTTTACCCAGCTCAAGTTCAGCAGCTCCATTGGCGGCACGCACGTCGACCAGCTTGGTGGTGCCCAAGGCCTGCCCGGCCCGCGCGCCACCTTGTTCTTTGCCCCGGCGCAAATCAAAAAACGCCACGCCGACTGGGGCGCCGAGGTGCTGGGCCAACGGCTGCTGACCTCGTGGCAGGCCTTTCTGAACCGCGTCAGTCAGGAGCCATCGCCTTGGTTAAAGGTGCAGCACCACCAGGGGCCAGACGCCGTACAGGCGGTGTACCGCGCCGTGTTGTCCGGGCATTGCCCGCCGCAAGAAGGGCATATGCTGAGCTTGTAGGGCGGGGCACGAGAGCCAGCGTTGCGGGGTGCTTGGGTAACCCGGGCAAACCGGGAAACTCGGGCAACTCAGGCAATCAGTCAGCGTGCTGCCGGGTTTTCAAGGCGCGCACATCCTCATGCAGGTGGTGCACCTCAGCCCGTAGCGCGCCAATTTCACGCATCAGGTCGCGCTCAATTTGACGCTCTTCGGTTTCAACAAACATGGCCGCCACCGAGGCCGTCACCAGCGACAGCACCGCCAAGCCCAGCAACACCACCACCACGGAGAACGCGCGTGACGCGTGAGTGCTGGGTACGATGTCGCCATAACCCACCGTGGCCGCCGTGGTGAAGGCCAGCCACAGACCGTCAGACAGCGTTATGGCCCGGGGCTCCAGCAGCCAGAAGCCCACACCGCCCAAACCCAGAATCAGCAGGCACAAAACCAATGAATAGACTAGACCGCGGCGGGTGATCAGGCGTTTGCGATGGTTCCATTTTTTCATGCGCTGACTGTACCGCCCCAACTGGCCTGTTGCTTGACTGGCATCAAGCAGCAATTGACCGCCAGGCTGCAAACTTGCTGTCAGCCTGGGACGGCATGATGCGCCGCTACACCCTAGAACTGAAGGACCCCCATGAAACTGGCTTTGTTGTCAGACATTCACGCCAACATCCAGGCCTTGGACGCCTGCCTGGCGCACGCCCGTGTGCAGGGCGCGCAGCAGTTTGCCTTGCTGGGCGATCTGGTGGGCTATGGCGCCAATCCGGTCGAAGTGGTGGCACGCGTGCAAGAACTGGCGGCAGCGGGCGCCTTGGTGCTCAAAGGCAACCATGACGCGATGGCGGTGACGCCCCCAACCGATGCGAGCAGCACCGGCGCCAGTACCGCGGCTTGGACTCATGCGCAACTGTCGCCCGCGCAGCGCCAGTTTTTGCACCAATTGCCGCTGACCCTGCAACACCAGAGCGCTTTGCTGGTGCATGCCAGCGTGGACTCGCCCGAGGTCTGGCGCTACGTGCTCGACCAGCGCAGCGCCGCGGCCAGCCTGGACGCGGCCAGCCACCTGCCCGAGGTGCGCCACGTCTTTGGTGGCCATGTGCATATGCAAACTCTGTACTACCGGGGTGCGGGTGCAGAACTCATGAAATTCATTCCCACCCCCGGTGTGGCGGTGCCGGTGCCGCGCCACCGCCATTGGCTGGCCACCATTGGCTCGGTGGGTCAACCGCGAGACGGCAACCCACAAGCCATGTACGCGCTGTTTGATACCGACAAGCTGCAGCTCAGCTTTCAACGCGTGGCGTATGACCACTATTCGGCCGCAGCCGCTATCCGGCAGGCCGGCTTGCCGGCCTTTTTTGCCGACCGGTTGGAGACTGGCCGATGAAGCTGCTGGCGCCCGGTACCGAGCTGGACGGTTTCACCATTGAAGAATGTATTCACGCCGGCGGCATGGCACATATTTACCGCGTGCGCTACACCGAAGGCGTGCGTGACCCCGGCTTTGCGCTGGCCATGAAAATTCCGCGCATGACGGCGGGCGATGGTGCCGAGAACATCGTCAGCTTTGAGGTAGAGCACCAGATGCTGCAAGTCATCAGCGGCCCCCATGTGCCGCGTTTTGTGGCCGCCGGTGACCTGGACCACGTGCCCTACCTGGTCATGGAATACGTGCCGGGCCAGACCTTGCAACATTGGCTTGACCTGTCCGAGCGAGCGCCCATGGACGAGCTGGCGCGTCTGGGGGCTGCCGTGGCGTTGGCGGTGCACAGCCTGCACCAGCAAAATACTGTGCATCTGGACTTGAAGCCCGCCAATGTGTTGATTCGTCCCGATGGCCTGGCCGTGGTGCTGGACTTTGGCCTGTCGTGCAACGCCCTGTACCCCGACCTGCTGGCCGAGCAATTGCGCAAAGCCGTCGGCTCGCCCACCTGGATTGCCCCTGAGCAAGTGGTGGGCGTGCGGGGCGACCCGCGCAGTGATATTTTTGCCATCGGCGTCATGCTCTATGAGTTGTGCACCGGTGAGCTGCCCTTTGGCGCGCCCCAGACCCAGGGCGGTATGCGCCAGCGCTTGTGGATGGACCCCACACCGCCGCGCAAGCTCAACCCGCAGGTGCCCGAGTGGCTGCAGGAAGTTATCTTGCGCTGCCTGGAGCCAGAGGCGGACCAGCGCTACCCGTCAGCGGCCCATTTGGCGTTTGACCTGCGCCACCCCGAGCAAGTCACCCTCACCGCGCGCGGGCGCAAGCTGCAAGGCACCGGTTTTTGGATTCACTTCAAACGCTGGCTCAAAGCCGCCGGCATGCACTACCAGCCCAGCCCGCTGCCGTCACAGCAGATTGACGAGGTGCCCATCGTCATGGTGGCTATTCCCAACAAGGACGTGCAAGACGCCACCCTGTACTCGCTGCGCCAAGCCGTGGCACGCGCGCTGGGCACCCGGCCCGGTGCCCGCCTGGCCTGCGTCACGGTGATCTCGCCGGGGGACACCAGCGGTTCCTCGGTGCAAACCAGTGAAACCCATGTGCACCGCCACCACCTGGCCAGTCTGCGCCAGTGGGCGCAACCGTTGGACCTGCTTAACCACCAGGCCTCCTACCACGTGCTCGAATCGGGCGATGTGGCGCAGGCCCTGGTCGCTTATGCCCAAGGCAACCATGTCAGCGTCATCGTCATGGGTGCGGCCACGCATGGCCTGTTAACGCAACGCTTTGTCGCCACCGTGCCCATCAAAGTGGCCATGGATGCACCCTGCACCGTCATTCTGGTCAAGCAGGCCTTGCCCTTTGAACGCTTGACCGAGCAAGCCGCCAAACTCAAACCGATGTGGAACCGCGACCTGGACGCCCCGTTTTAATCCTTCCCTTTGTCTTGTTGAAGGGGACTCGTCATGTCGATGCACGGCAGCTGGCGCGACAATGCGGCCATGACTTCACATGCTGCCACCGCTTCAGACCCCACCAACCCCGAGGTACACGCCTTTGAGTCCCTCACGCCCGATGTGGTGATGGATGCGCTGGCCAGTGTGGGAATGTACGGCGATGGGCGGCAGTTGGCGCTGAGCTCTTATGAGAACCGCGTTTACCAGTTGCACCTGGAGGATGGCCCGGCGGTGGTGGCCAAGTTTTACCGGCCGGGGCGCTGGAGCGAGGCGCAAATTCTGGAGGAGCATGCGTTTTCAGCCGAGCTGATGGCGGCTGAAATTCCGGTCGTTGGCCCCCTGGACATTCAGGGTCAGACGCTGCACCACTTTGCTGGCTTTGCCTTCAGCGTGAGCCCCAACCGAGGTGGCCGAGCGCCCGAGCTGGACGATCCCGACGTGCTGGAGTGGATTGGCCGCTTTCTGGCGCGCATTCACACCGTGGGGGCTAAGCGCCCATTTACCAGCCGCCCGGCGTTAAACCTGCAAAGCTTTGGCCTGGAGGCGCGTGAATGGTTGCTGCGCCACGACCAAGTGCCGCTGGACGTGCAATCGGCTTGGGAAAAAGCCTCGCAAGCCGCGTTGGACATGATTGCCGGCTACCCCGCCTTGGTCGGCGCCACAAGCCACAGCGCATCGCGGCACAGCGACCCGATTCGCCATCTGCGTCTGCACGGTGACTGCCACCCAGGCAATATCTTGTGGACGCCGCTGGAGTCGCCGGCCAGTGCCGGGCCAGGCCCGCATTTCGTCGACCTGGACGACGCCCGCAGCGGCCCGGCGGTGCAAGACCTGTGGATGCTGCTCAGCGGCGACCGCCAGCAGCGCAGCCGCCAACTCGGCGCGCTGGTGGACGGCTACGAGCAGTTTCGCGACTTTGACCGGCGCGAGTTGGCGTTGATAGAGCCGCTGCGCACCCTGCGTCTGATCCATTACAGCTACTGGCTGGCCCGGCGCTGGCCCGACCCCACCTTCCCCATCAACTTCCCTTGGTTTGGCTCCAGCGACTACTGGCAAGGCCAGGTGCAAATGCTTGAAGAGCAAATGGAAGCCATGCAGGAAGAGCCGCTGGTGGTGTAAGGCCCCAAGCCCTCAAAACGCCAGGCGGCGCCTTATTTGCCGTTGATGGCCAACAGTTCCACCTCAAACAACAGCGTGGCGTTGGGCGGTATCACACCACCGGCGCCGCGGCTGCCGTAGGCAATGGCGGCGGGGCAGGTCAGCTTGGCTTTACCGCCCACCTTCATGCGCTGCACGCCTTCGGTCCAGCAGGCAATCACGCCACTCAAGGGGAACTCTATGGCTTCGTTGCGCTTGTACGAGCTGTCGAATTCCTTGCCATCGGGAAAAGTGCCGCGGTAGTGCACTTTGACATTGTCTTTGGCGCTGGGGCTGGCGCCGGTACCGTCTTTGAGCGAGCGAAACACCAGACCCGAGGGGGTCACAACGGCACCCGCTTCTTTGGCGGCGGCGGCCGTGACAGCGTCAGCCGCCCAGGTGTTGCCGACGCAAAGCAGGGCGAGGGATAAGGAGAAAGTGGCGGTGAGGGCGCCAAAGCGCAGAGCAGTTTTCATCGAAGATTCTTTCAAAATTCAAAACATCAGGCCAGCAGCGCGTTGACACGTTTCACATAAGCCGCAGGGTCCGACGGCAAGCCACCTTCGGCCAGCAGTGCCTGGTCAAACAAAATGTGCGCCAGGTCATGGAAGTGCACCGAGCCATCGAGTTTTTTCACCAGCGGGTGCTCGGCGTTCACCTCCAGCACCGGCTTCACCTCGGGGGCCGCTTGGCCAGCCTGTTTGAGCATGCGCGCCAATTGCGTGCTCATGCCGTGGTCTTGCACCACCAGGCAGGCCGGGCTGTCTACCAGGCGCGTGGTCACGCGCACGTCCTCGGCCTTGTCTTTCAGGGCTTCTTTCAGCTTGGCCAGCAGGGGTTTGAAGGTTTCGGCGGCTTCTTCAGCGGCTTTTTTCTCGGCCTCGTCTTGCAGCTTGCCCAAATCAAACGCGCCTTTGGCCACGCTTTGCAGCGGTGTGCCGTCAAATTCG
>JBIKZP010000146.1:0-6044 GCA_044354655.1 Rhodoferax sp.
CCTTCTTCTTCAATACGTCCCTGGTGTAGAAATATCAGGTGGTTGGCCACTTCGCGGGCAAAGCCCATTTCGTGTGTCACCACCACCATGGTGCGGCCTTCAGCGGCCAGAGTTTTCATCACACGCATCACCTCAGTTACCAGCTCGGGATCGAGCGCGCTGGTGGGCTCGTCAAACAACATTACCTCGGGCTCCATCGCCAGCGCGCGGGCAATGGCCACGCGCTGCTGCTGGCCGCCGCTCATGTGCGCTGGGTAGCGGTCTTCCATGTCGGGCAGGTCCACGCGGGCCAGGTACTTGCGGGCAATGGCTACGGCTTCATCCCGGCTCAAGCCCATCACGTGCATGGGCGCTTCAATGATGTTTTGCAGCACCGTCATGTGCGCCCACAGGTTGAAATGCTGGAACACCATGGCCAGCCGGGTGCGCAGACGCTGCAGTTGTTGTGGGTCGATGGCGTTTAACTCGCCGTTCTTACCCGCGCGAAGCGCCAGTTCTTCGCCCGCCACCATGATGCGACCTTGCTGCGGTTTTTCCAGCAGGTTGATGCAGCGCAAGAACGTGCTCTTGCCCGAGCCCGAGCTGCCAATAATGCTGATGACATCACCCGCGCGGGCCGACAGCGACACGCCCTTGAGCACCTCAATGCTGCCAAAGCGTTTGTGGATGTTCTCGACCTGGAGTTTGAGGGGCGCAGCAGTCATGGGCAGGGGCTTGGGTTGGGTGTGGGGGCTTGGGGACAGTGATGGCTTCAAGCGCCCAGCAGTTCACCGGTTCTGAAGGGGGTAGCACCGGCAATTTTGCCCAGCTCGCCACCCGTGGTGATGTAGCGGTCGCGAATACGGGCATAAAAAATACCGGCTACGGCGGCGCGCACGGCATGCGTCTGGTGGTCAATCGGGTTGATGACTTCGGCCACTAAGTCGCCCACTTGCAGTTGCTGACCAATCTGTGCGGCAAACACCACCAGACCGGCCGCCGGCGCGGTGAGCGTTTGCGAGCCCGCCAGCGGTGTGGCCTGGCACAGGCCCGGCGGCACAGCAGGCGCGGGACCGCAGCGCAGCACGTTCAGGTGTTGCAGAAAATTCAAAATAGCCTGCGCATCGCGCTCGGCCCAAGCGTGGCTCACATCGAGTTCGCCGCGCAGCTCGATGGTGGTGGCGCAGCAACCTTGTGGCAGTGGCACCTGCACACCGGCTTGGGCGAGTTGCTCGGACAACTGCCACCACACGCCCGAGAGGCATTCGTCAAACGGATAACTGCCCGAATTTTTGGCCAGCAAAATGGCCTGGCTTTGCAGAAAATGGGCCAGTGGCTCCATTTGCGGCCAGCAGCTTTCTTCGGTGTAGAAGTGCAACACGCCTTCACAGTCACAGTGCAGGTCGAGTACGTAGTCGGCATCAAAGGCCAATTGCAGCAGGCTGCGGCGCAGGCTTTGCAGTTGGGTGGCAGGCTGCCATTGCTGCAGGTAATGGCCCATGGCGGCGCGCACCAGCGCCACATTGGTAGCGCCGTCCTGGCCCAACTGGGTTTGCACCTGGGCGCAGATCTCGTGGGCTAGGCGCGGGTAATGGCGGTTGAAGTTTTCGCCGGTGTCAAGGTCAAAGCGGCCCATGGGTTTGTGGTCTACCCGTTGGGCCAGCCCCAAAGGGTTGGCCACGGGCACCAACACCACTTCGCCAAACAACTGGCCTGCGGCTTCAGCCGCCTGCAACAGACTGCGCAGATGGTGCGCCACCAGCATGCCGGGCAGTTCTTCGGCGTGCAGGCTGGCCTGGATGTAAACCTTCTGGCCTTGGCCGGGCGTGCCAAAGTGAAAGCTGCTGAGGGTGGTGTGGCTGCCCAGACTGCTGGAGAGCAAAGCGTGGTCAATACGTTTCATGGTGGAATTATTGTTTGCGCGGTGCCAGGTAAGCCAGCAGGTGTTGCTCGACCAGTTTGAAGACGCCAATCAGGCAGAAAGTGGCGGTGAGGTAGATGCCCGCCGCGAACAAGTAGGCTTCAAACGGCAGGTAATAGTCGGAGTACACGCGGCTGGCGGCGGAGGTGACATCGAGCATGGACGGCACCGCGCTGGCTAAGCTGGTGCTGTGCAGCATCATCACCACTTCGTTGCTGTAGGCGGGCAGGGTGCGGCGCATGGCGCTGGGCAGCACGATGTGCAACAACACTTGCCAACGGCTCATGCCGTAAGCCTGCGCTGCTTCAATCTCACCGGCGGCGGTTTCACGAATGGCGCCGGCCAGCATCTCAGCGGTGTAGCCTGCGGTGTTCAGGCTGAAGGCCAGCAAGGCACAGAAAAACGGTTGCTTGAAATGGGTCCAGGGCCAGACGCTGTCCCAGCGCGCCTGAATCCATTCGAGTTGGCCCAGCCCGTAGTAAATCAGGTAGACCTGAATCAGCAGTGGCGTGCCGCGTATGACGTAGGTGTAGGCGCCCACCAGCCAGCGCAGCACAGGAAAAGGACCGGTCAAGGCCAGCGCGCACAGCAGCGCCAGCACGGCGCCCACCGCCAGCGAAGAAAACAGCAGGCCCAGCGTGGTGACGATGCCCTGGCCGTACAGGGCCAGGTTTTGCGCCTCAAAAATAACAGCCCAGTTCATCTACAGTTGCCCCCGCTTGGCGCCCAGGCTGTAGCGCGCGTTCAGGCGCCGCAGCACAAACAGCGACACCGAGGTGTAGACCAGGAACAAGGCCGCCGTGAATAAAAAGAAGGCGAAGGGTGAGCGCGTGGCGGCGCTGGCCTGCTTGGCGAGGTAGGTCATTTCCTGCAAGCCAATCAGGCTCACCAGGGCCGTGGCTTTGATCAGCACCAGCCAGTTGTTGGTGAAGCCGGGCAGGGCGAAGCGCACCATTTGCGGCGCTGTGATGCGGAAAAAAGTTTGAGTTTTCCCCATGCCAAACGCCCAGGCCGCTTCGGCCTGACCGGGTGGGATGGACAACAAGGCGCCGCGAAAGGTTTCGGTCATGTAGGCGCCGTAGATGAAACCAATGGTCAGCACGCCCGCAAAGAAGGGGTTGATGTCAACCGTGGCTTCGCTGCCCAGGCGCTCCAGCAGGTTGTTCAGGCCGATGGTGCCGCCGTAAAACACCAGCAGCATCAACACCAGTTCAGGTACGCCGCGAATCAGCGTGGTGTAGACGGTGGCCAGCACCACCAGCACCGGCCGGCCCGACAGCTTGGCCGCTGCGCCCGCCAGCCCCAGCACGATGGACACCGCCAAGGCTGCCAGCGAGACACCGACGGTCAACACCGCACCGTTCAGGATGGCGAGGTAATAGTCGTTCATGAAGTGGGCGGTGCTTGCAGACGGTGCTTACGCGTAAAAAAGTCGGCGCACCGTTTGACAGTACGCCGACATTCAGACTGGACCTGGCTTATTTGCCGTAAACGTCAAATTTGAAGTATTTGTCGTTGATCTTCTTGTAAGTGCCATTGCCGCGAATGGCTTTGATGGCGGTATTCAGTTCGGTCTTGAGCGCAGTTTCACCCTTGCGCAAACCCACACCGGCACCCACGCCAAAGTACTTTTCAATGAAGAGGTCGGGGCCAGCCAGGGCGAAGTCTTTGCCTTCGGGCTTGGTCAGGAAGCCACCGGTGGCTTCCACCGAGTCGGCCACGGTGCCTTCAATACGGCCCGATTTGATGTCCAGGTAGACCTGGTCCTGGGCTTCGTAGGAGACGATTTCAACACCCACGGTCTTGAGCTCACCCATGGCGTATTTCTCTTGGGTGCTGCCTTTGAGCACGCCAATTTTTTTGCCTTTGATGGAGGCGGGGCCGGTGTACTTCACGTCTTTCTTCAAGACCACGCGGCTGGGCGTGTTGTAGTACTTGTCGGTGAAGTCAATGGCTTTGAGGCGGTCGGCGGTGATGGACATGGAGCTGATGATCACGTCGTATTTTTTGGCTTGCAGGCCGGGGATCATGCTGTCCCACACCTGTTCAACGAACACGCATTTGCGTTTGATTTGCTCGCACAGGGCGTTGGCAATGTCCACGTCAAAGCCGGTGGGCTTGCCGTCAGGGGTCTTGAAGGTGAAGGGCTCGTAGGTGGGGTCAATGGCCACCTTGAGGTCTTTGCCTTGGGCAAAAGACAAGGCGCACAGTGAGCCGAGTGCCAGGCTCAGTAACAGTTTTTTCATGGAAATTTCTCTTTAAGAGGCAGCTAAAGCGCCGTAAATGAATGAAAGATGAACAGTTCATTCTACGGCGATAAATGGCAAAAAAGCGATGAGCCCGAGACTGGAAGTCTCGGGGTTTTCACGGGCGTACCCGCCGCTTTTTTAGCGTAGCCTCTGTGCTGTTCAGGCAGCTGCTTTTGACATCAGCGGCAGGGATGAAGGCGCCTTCGCTGATTGCGCCAGCAGGTCTGCCACCATGTCGGCGGTGAGGGCTGACAAGGTCCAGCCCAGGTGGCCGTGGCCGGTGTTGTAGAACACGCCGGGTGCGTGCCCACGCCCTACCTTGGGCATCATGTTGGGCAACATGGGACGCAAACCGGCCCAAGGCACCACGTTTTCAGTGCGCACGCCAGGGAAGCACTCCGCCACCCAGTCCACCAGCGGTTTGATGCGGTCAGCCCGTATGTCACGGTTGAAACCGTTGAACTCTGCCGTGCCCGCCACCCGAAACCGGTCCAGCCCCAGGCGGCTGCTGACCAGTTTGGTCTCGTCATCGAGCAGGCTCACATGGGGCGCGGCTGCCTGGCTTTGTGCGTCGAGAAGGTTGACGGTGATGGAGTAGCCCTTGACCGGGTACACATTGACGCGGTCGCCCAGCATGGCGGCGAACTGGCGGCTGGCGGTGCCGGCGCACACCACCAGGCCGTCAAACACCGAGGTACTCGGGCCAGTCGCCTCGTTGACGGTGACCAGCACCTGATTGTTGTGGGCTTTGAGGGCGGTGACTTCCTGGTCGTACAGGCAGCGCACACCCAGACGCTCGGCTGCTGTGGCCAGCCCGGTGGTGAACTTGTGGATGTCGCCGGTGGAGTCGCTGGCGGTGTAGTAGCCCCCGTAGTAGTGACCGGCCAAGGTGGGCTCAATCGCCAGCATTTCTTGCGGGGTGACCGCTTGGCGTGACAGGCCGCCCTGGGCCAGCAACTGGCTCACTTTGCCAGCGTGGTCAAAGCCGGCTTTGTCGCGGTAAATGTGCAAAATGCCTTGTTGCTTCAAGTCAAAGTCAATGCCTTCCTGCGCGGCCCAGGCAAACAGGTGATCGCGGGCGGCGATGGACATTTTGGCGGTCTCGATGGTGTTTCTTTTGTAATGCGGCATGGCCGCCATGAACTCCAAAAACCAAGACAACTTGTGCCAGCTGGGCTTGGGGTTGACCAGCAAGGGGGCATCTTTCTTGAGCATCCACTTCAGGCCTTTGAAAATGGTGGAGCTGTGGTTCCAGACCTCGGCGTTGGAGGCCGAGAGTTGCCCGCCGTTGGCAAACGAAGTCTCCATGGCGGCGTAGCGGTGTCGCTCGAAAATGGTGACGGAAAATCCGCGTTTGGCCAGCGCATAGGCCGTGGTGACGCCCGTGATGCCGCCGCCGATAACAGCAATAGTCTTCATGAATTTTTCTTCCAGAACGTCGAAAAGGTGGAGCCCGCTGGCAACATGCCTGCGAACGCCCCCTCTGTTCTGGACCTGAGAGATTCACCGGTGGTTGCCGAGGCATCCACCCGCTTGCTCCTCCGGTGCGCTGGATGACGAAAACGTCCAGCAACTCTTCAGAGTTAAATCGCGGTACCGGTCCGTTTGCCTGAGAGTTTCCGGGGCGGTTGCTCCTTCGGCGACAGCCACCCTGTTGAGGCGGACATGTCTCTCCCGATACCACGCTGGCTGTGAAGCCGCTTTAACGGCAGCAAGGTGGAGTCCTTGCTGCAGCAGCCGGATTCTAGCGGCAAAGTCGGGGCTGTTTTGAAGCGCTCGAATTATTGGTAGCGCACACCCTGGCGTGCCAGCTCCGCCTGCACCAGTCCCATGTCAATATCGGCCAGGTCTTTCTTGGTTTTGATGGACACCACAGCCGCAATGCCCGCGCCCTG
>JBIKZP010000147.1:0-6038 GCA_044354655.1 Rhodoferax sp.
CTCACCACGCAGGGTAATCTCACCCGTCATAGCCACATCAGCACGCACGGGAATTCCTGTCATGGCCGACACAAACGCGGTCGTCATGGCAGCCCCTGCACTTGGGCCATCTTTGGGCGTGGCGCCATCGGGCACATGAATGTGAATGTCGCGCTTCTCAAAGTATTCGTCCTTGATGCCCAGACGGCGTGACCGACTGCGCACCACAGTGCGCGCGGCTTCTACCGATTCTTTCATCACATCGCCCAAGGAACCGGTACGCGTGATAACGCCTTTGCCAGGCATCATGGCGGCCTCAATGGTCAGCAAATCACCGCCCACTTCAGTCCAAGCCAAACCAACCACTTGACCGACCTGGTTTTGCTGCTCAGCACGGCCATAGGAATACTTGCGCACACCCAGGTAATCGTTCAAGTTATCGGCCGTGACCTTGACCTGCGGCGTGAGCTTTTTGAGCTGCAAGCCCTTCACCACCTTGCGGCAAATTTTGGAGAGCTCACGCTCTAGCGAACGCACCCCTGCTTCACGGGTGTAGTAGCGCACGATATCGCGCACCGCATCTTCACCAATAGCCAATTCCTCAGCCTTCACGCCGTTGTTGGTCATTTGCTTGGGGAGCAAGTAAGTGATGGCAATACTGGTTTTTTCGTCCTCGGTGTAACCCGCCAAACGAATCACTTCCATCCGGTCCAGCAAGGCGGGGGGAATGTTCATGGAGTTGGAGGTTGCCACAAACATGACATCACTCAGATCGAAATCTACTTCGACGTAGTGGTCACCAAACTTGTGGTTTTGTTCCGGGTCCAGCACTTCTAGCAAGGCACTTGATGGATCGCCTCTGAAGTCTGTTCCTAATTTGTCAATTTCATCCAGCAAGAACAGCGGATTACGCGTGCCCACCTTGGACAGGCTTTGCAGCACTTTGCCCGGCATGGCGCCAATGTAGGTGCGGCGGTGCCCACGAATCTCGGCTTCATCGCGCATGCCGCCTAAGGCCATGCGCACGTACTTGCGACCTGTGGCTTTGGCAATAGACTGACCCAGGGAGGTCTTGCCCACGCCGGGCGGGCCTACCAAGCAGAGAATGGGCGCCTTGACCTTGTCGACCCGTTGCTGGACTGCTAAATATTCCAGGATGCGGTCTTTCACCTTGTCCAGGCCATAGTGGTCCTGGTTAAGCACTTTTTCAGCATTGCCCAAGTCGTGTTTGATCTTGGTTTTGCCGGCCCAGGGTAGGCCCGTCAGCACATCAATGTAGTTGCGCACCACCGTGGCTTCGGCTGACATGGGTGACATGAGTTTGAGTTTCTTGAGCTCGCTCTCAGCTTTTTTCAAAGCATCCTTAGGCATTTTGGCCGACTTGATCTTCTTCTCAATCTCGTCAATGTCAGCGCCGTCCTCCCCCTCACCCAGTTCTTTCTGGATGGCTTTGACCTGCTCGTTCAGGTAGAAGTCACGCTGGTTCTTTTCCATTTGGCGCTTCACACGGCCACGGATTTTTTTGTCGACATTCAAGATGTCAACTTCGCGTTCGATCTGTTCGTACAGATTTTCCAGTCGCGCCTTGATTCCCGACAGGTCCAGAACTATTTGCTTGTTTTCAAGCTTCAGGGGCAAATGGGCGGCGATGGTGTCAGCCAAACGGCCCGCATCGTCAATACTTGAAATCGAGGTCAGAATTTCAGGCGGAATTTTCTTGTTCAGTTTGACGTATTGGTCAAATTGCTGCATGACCGCGCGGCGCAGTGCCTCAATTTCGCTGGATTTGCTACGTGCCTTGACCTGCTCATCAGACTCAGCCTCTACCGGAGTGACATTGGCCGAGAAGTGCAATTCGCCTTCTTCAATCTTGTTGACACGGGCGCGCTGCTGGCCTTCAACCAGCACCTTCACCGTGCCATCGGGCAGTTTGAGCATCTGCAGAATGGTCGAAACACAGCCCACATCAAACATGTCGGTGACCAGCGGATCATCCTTGGCCGCTGCTTTTTGCGCCACCAGCATGATGCGGCGCTCGGACTCCATCGCTGCTTCGAGCGCCTTGATGCTCTTGGGACGCCCCACAAACAGGGGGATCACCATGTGGGGGAATACCACCACATCACGCAGAGGCAGGAGTGGCAGATCTATCGGGTTGGCAGGCAGTGGGGTGTGACCGGACATAGGGAAACCTTTACGTTACCTGTGAAATATGGACTACAAAGGCGATTTTTCAAGCCTGTAACAATGAATCGGATGCAAACAGCTTAGCTTTAAAGCACCCAACTCGGGTTTACCCTGATCAAGCCTTTTTGGCCGACTCGCGGTAAACCAGCAAGGGGGGCTTGTTTTCATCAATCGTGGACTCGTCAACCACCACTTTGTCGACATTGGACGCATTGGGCAGCTCGTACATGGTGTCAATCAAGGATTGCTCCAAGATAGAGCGCAAACCCCGGGCGCCTGTTTTACGGACCAGTGCTTTCTTGGCAATAGCCTTCAGGGCAGAGGGACGAATCTCAAGCTCCACCCCTTCCATGGCCAGCAACTTGGCGTACTGTTTGACCAGTGCGTTCTTGGGCTCGGTCAGAATCTGCACCAGGGCATCTTCACTCAGTTCTGCCAAGGTGGCCACCACCGGCATGCGTCCGACCAGCTCAGGAATCAATCCGAACTTGATCAAGTCTTCGGGCTCGACGTCTTTGAAGACCTCCGTCAAACTGCGCTGCTCCTTGCTCTTGACGGTGGCGCCAAAGCCAATACCGGAAGAAGCCGTCCGATTTTCAATCACTTTTTCAAGACCGGAGAAGGCGCCGCCGCAAATGAACAAGATGTTGGTGGTGTCAACCTGAACAAAATCCTGGTTCGGGTGCTTGCGCCCACCCTGCGGGGGCACGCTGGCCATCGTACCTTCAATCAATTTAAGCAAAGCTTGCTGGACGCCCTCGCCCGACACGTCACGGGTAATGGACGGGTTGTCGGACTTGCGGGATATTTTGTCGATCTCGTCGATGTAGACAATACCGCGCTGCGCCCGCTCTACTTCGTAGTTGCAGCTCTGCAGCAGCTTGAGCACAATATTTTCAACGTCTTCACCCACATAACCGGCCTCGGTCAGGGTGGTGGCATCCGCCATGACGAAGGGCACATCCAGCATACGGGCCAAGGTTTGCGCCAACAGCGTTTTTCCGGAGCCGGTGGGGCCGATCAGCAAAATATTGCTTTTCGCCAATTCGACATCGTCTTTCTTGGCTTTTTCCTTGTGCCGCAAGCGCTTGTAATGGTTGTACACCGCCACCGCCAGCGTGCGTTTGGCAGGTTCCTGGCCAATGACGTAGTTGTCCAGGTTGGTTTTTATTTCTGAGGGCGTAGGTAATTCAGAGCCCGCAGTACGCGACTCGGTCGTGGGCGGCAACTCATCGCGAATGATTTCGTTGCACAAATCTATACATTCGTCGCAGACGAAAACCGATGGACCGGCAATCAACTTTTTAACTTCATGCTGGCTTTTGCCGCAAAAAGAGCAATACAAAGTTTTTTCGCTGGAGGAGCCTTTTTTCTCGGCCATGTGAACAACGCCCTTTTCGGAGATTTACCGAATAATACTTAAATAAAAAATGCCTACTTAAAAGCAGGCACCAGGGCGACCACGGGGGCCGCCCTTGCTTGATCGATCAGGCCCGCTTGGAGATGACTTGGTCAATCAGGCCGTATTCCTTGGATTCATCGGCCGACATGTAGTAATCACGCTCCGTATCACGTTCAATGCGGTCCAGCGGCTGACCAGTTTTTTCAGCCAGAATTTTGTTCAATTGCTCACGCGTTTTCAAAATCTCGCGGGCCTGAATCTCAATCTCTGTGGCCTGTCCCTGGCTACCGCCAGAAGGCTGGTGAATCATGACCTTGGAGTTGGGTAAAGAGAAACGCTTGCCCTTGGCGCCGGCTGCCAGCAAGAATGCGCCCATGCTGGCAGCCATGCCGGTACACAGCGTGGAGACATCAGGCTTGATGAAATTCATGGTGTCGTAGATGGCCATGCCCGCGCTCACCGAGCCGCCGGGAGAGTTGATGTAGAAGGAAATATCTTTGTCAGGATTTTCGCTCTCCAAAAACAGCAACTGGGCCACCACCAGGTTGGCGGTCTGGTCATTGACCGGACCCACCAGAAAAATCACCCGCTCTTTCAGCAGGCGCGAATAAATGTCGTAAGAACGCTCACCGCGCCCCGACTGCTCAATCACCATGGGCACCATACCCAGGGCTTGTGTATCCATTCCACCAAATCGCACGTTCATGTTGTCTCCAGATATGCCAGTAATGTACCGAAAAATAGTGTTCCGCAAATGAAATGGGGCTTGGATGCTGGACTGCAAGCCCGGCACCAGCCCCATCGTTACAGCGCCTGAGGGCGCAGGCTTCAGTTTTGGGCCATCAACTCGTCAAAGGAAACACTCTTTTCGCTGATTTTGGCTTTGCCCATCAGGAATTCAGTCACGTTGTTTTCAATCACAACGCCTTCGACTTCAGCCATGCGGTTGTTGTCGCTGTAGTACCAACGCATCACGTCAGCCGGTTTTTCGTAGCTGGCAGCCAGCTCTTCTACGTGGGCCTTGATCTGCTCGGGCTTGGCTTGCAGGCTATTGGCGCGAACCAGCTCAGCCACCACCAGACCCAAACGCACACGACGTTCGGCTTGCGGGCGGAACACGTCGTCAGGAATTGGCGCTTTGTCGGCATCCTTGACGCCACGCTGCTTGAGTTCGGCGCGGGCGCCTTCCAGCAGGCGGTTCAGCTCTGACTGCACGCTGGCATTGGGCAGGTCCAACTCAGCCTTGGTCAAAAGGGCTTCCATGGCGGCTTGCTTATTGCGGGCCAGCAGGCGGAATTTGACTTCGCGCTCCAGGTTTTTCTTGATGTCAGCGCGCAAACCTTCAACCGTTCCTTCAACGATACCGAGTGATTTGGCTAGCGCATCGTTGACTTCGGGCAAGTGGGCAGCCTCCACCTTTTTCAGGGAGACCATGAAGTCAGCGGTTTTACCCGCCACGTCCTTGCCGTGGTAGTCGGCGGGGAAGGCCAGCTGGAAGGTTTTGCTCTCACCAATCTTCATGCCACGGGTTGCATCTTCAAACTCTTTGAGCATCTGGCCGTCACCCAAAATGAACTGGAAGTCATCGGCTTTACCGCCGGCAAACACCTCGCCGTCCATCTTGCCTTCAAAGTCAACCGTGACACGGTCGCCGTCTTGGGCGGCAGCGTCATGGGCACGTTGGGCAAACGTGCGGCGCTGCTTGCGCAGGATGTCTACGGTCTTGTCAATGGCGGCATCGTTCACATCGGCTGTGATTTTTTCAACTTCTGCGCTTGCCAAGTCGCCAATTTTGACATCCGGGAAGACTTCAAAGATGGCATCGAAAGTCAGCTCACCCTCGGGGGCCCCTTCTTTTTCGCTGATGCGGGGCTGGCCGGCCACGCGCAATTTGGCTTCGTTGGCAGCCAGGGCAAAGGCCTCGCCAACTTTGTCGTTCATCACTTCATAGTGAACCGAGTAACCATAACGCTGCGACACCACATTCATGGGCACTTTGCCGGGACGAAAACCGTCCATCTTGACCGTGCGTGCCATTTTCTTCAGGCGCGTTTCGACTTCAGATTGAATAGCGCCAACGGGCAGGGACAGCGTAATTTTGCGTTCCAGCTTGTCCAGGGTTTCAACGGTAACAGCCATCATGAATCTCCAATAATAAAAATAACATTTGCGGACCTCATCAGCTTTACAGCCGTGAAGTACATCGCAAGCTCTCTCAAAGTGGTGCGCGGGGCGTGGGACGTAAATCGAATTAAATCAAAGACTTACGGCGCCGCTGCGGGATTTTTGCGCGATGCGTCGGGCATGCGCCCGCTTGCATAGCCGTGGATTGTAGCGGGGAGGCCAGGAATTACCCGGCCGCTAATCTGGCCAGCGCTAATCCCGCATTTGCGCGGTAAACCGCTTTAAGGGCCAGCTGATAATCGACGCCAGCAGCGCGTGCCGCCGCTGGGACGCTCAGACCTTGCAC
>JBIKZP010000148.1:0-6033 GCA_044354655.1 Rhodoferax sp.
CTTTCACCGGTGAAGTGTCTGGTGCCATGCTCAAGGAATTTGGTGTGCGCTACTGCATCGTTGGACATTCCGAGCGTCGTCAGTACCACGCTGAGTCTGATGCACTGGTGGCTGGTAAAACACAGCGTGCTTTAGCCAATGGAATCACGCCCATTGTGTGCGTCGGTGAAACGCTGGCTGAGCGTGAGGCGGGCAAGACCGAAGAGGTCGTTAAGCGCCAACTGGCAGCAGTTATCCATGAGAACGGGCATTGCATCAGTGAAATTGTGGTGGCTTATGAGCCAGTCTGGGCTATCGGTACAGGCAAGACGGCCAGCCCAGAGCAAGCGCAGCAGGTGCATGCGGTGCTGCGTGCTCAGTTGAAGGCGGCCTCCTCAAAGGCCGACCGAATACAGATTATTTACGGTGGCAGCATGAACGCAGCCAATGCAGCCCAGTTGCTGTCCCAACCCGATATCGATGGCGGTTTAATTGGAGGCGCAGCCCTCAAAGCCGCTGATTTTTTAACAATTATTGACGCATCCCGCTGACACCAGTCGCAACGGGCATCACAAATTCAGGAGTATTCAATGCAATTTTTTCTCACCGCACTTCTCGCCGTTCAGATGATTTCGGCTGTGGTCATGGTTGGTCTGATCTTGATTCAGCACGGCAAAGGTGCCGACATGGGCGCAGCATTTGGTAGCGGCGGATCGGGCAGCCTGTTTGGCGCCACAGGCAGCGCCAATTTCCTGTCCCGTACCACGGCGGTGTTGGCCACGGTATTTTTCTTGGCCACCTTGTCCTTGGCTTACTTCGGGACGGCTCGTCCAGTCGCCAGCTCTGGCAGCGTGCTTGAAAATACCTCTGTGGGGCAGCCTGTTCCTGCTGCTTCTGTGCCTGCAGCGCCCGCATCTGGCGCGGCCCAAATTCCAACTAAGTAATTGCATCTGAAATTGACTCTCTACCCCGGAGATTGGCTTCATTTCAGGGTAAACTCTAAGACTGTCTGGAAAGCAAAACCGCAAGGTACCTCAAGCAATTCAGACAACTGAAAGCCGCCGTCGTGGTGAAATTGGTAGACACGCTATCTTGAGGTGGTAGTGGCGAAAGCTGTGCGAGTTCGAGTCTCGCCGACGGCACCAAACAATAATATGCGCGCTATTTTCAGTGGTGGCGCGCAATGACTTTGATCAGAACATCCAGATGAACCTTGATCAGTACCTGCCAGTTCTCTTGTTCATTCTGGTTGGCGTTGCCGTAGGCATCGTTCCACAGATTCTGGGCTACATCCTGGGCCCCAATCGGCCCGATCCGGCAAAAAACTCCCCTTATGAGTGCGGCTTTGAAGCTTTTGAAGATGCGCGCATGAAGTTTGATGTGCGCTACTACCTCGTGGCCATTCTTTTCATTCTTTTTGACCTGGAAATTGCCTTCTTGTTTCCCTGGGCAGTATCTGTGAAGGATATTGGCATGCTCGGATTTTTCGCCATGATGGAGTTTGTTGGAATTCTCGTCATTGGCTTTGTCTACATGTGGAAAAAAGGCGCCCTTGACTGGGAGTAACTCGGAGCAATGCAATGATTGAAGGCGTATTGAAAGAAGGCTTCGTCACCACCAGTTACGACTCGGTGATGAACTGGGCAAAGACCGGTTCGGTGTGGCCCATGACCTTTGGTCTGGCGTGCTGCGCGGTCGAAATGATGCATGCGGCTGCAGCCCGTTATGACATTAGCCGTTTTGGTGCTGAAGTGTTTCGTGCCAGCCCTCGCCAATCTGATTTGATGATTGTTGCGGGTACCTTATGCAACAAAATGGCACCCGCCTTGCGCAAGGTATACGATCAAATGTCTGAGCCCCGCTGGGTCATCAGCATGGGTTCTTGCGCCAATGGTGGCGGCTATTACCACTACAGTTATTCAGTGGTCCGGGGCTGTGACCGCATCGTGCCGGTTGATATTTACGTGCCGGGTTGCCCTCCCACTGCTGAGGCCCTGTTGTACGGCATCATGCAATTGCAGCAAAAAATTCGCCGCACCCAAACCATTGCGCGGGCTTGAGGATTAGCTGATGTCTGATTTTGCAATTAACCCCCTGGTTCTCAAAGAAAACATTGCAGCAGCGCTGGGAGATAAGGCTGCCAAAATTACGGTGGCTTTGGGTGAGGTCACGGTAGAAGTCGCGGCTGAAAACTACCTTCAAGCCGCTCAAATTTTGCGTGATGCGCCGGCCTGCCGTTTTGAGCAGATGATGGATTTGTGCGGTCTCGATTATTCAGATTACAAAGGCGTCGGCCGTGAGGGTTCTCGCTTCTGTGTGGCCTTGCATTTGCTGTCCGTCAGCTTGAATCAGCGTGTTCGTCTCAAGGTATTTGCCGTAGACGATGACATGCCCGTCTTGCCGTCGATCACTGAGCTTTGGAATTCTGCTAACTGGTTCGAGCGTGAAGCGTTTGACCTGTTTGGCATTGTTTTTGAGGGCCACAACGATTTGCGCCGCATCCTCACAGACTACGGTTTCATTGGTCACCCGTTTCGTAAAGATTTCCCCACGACCGGGCATGTCGAGATGCGTTACGACGCTGAAAGCAAGCGCGTTGTTTACCAGCCGGTCACCATTGAGCCGCGCGAAATCACGCCTCGCATCATCCGTGAAGACAACTACGGAGGCCTGCACTAAGCGGTTTTGCCATGGCTGAAATAAAAAACTACACACTCAATTTTGGACCCCAGCA
The DNA here is from genome assembly GCA_044354655.1 of Rhodoferax sp. Classification (GTDB taxonomy): domain Bacteria; phylum Pseudomonadota; class Gammaproteobacteria; order Burkholderiales; family Burkholderiaceae_C; genus Rhodoferax. The sequence goes on from JBIKZP010000148.1 coordinate 2,714, forward strand.
CCCGGCGGCCCACGGCGTTTTGCGTCTGGTGCTTGAGCTTGACGGCGAGGTGATTCAGCGTGCTGATCCGCACATCGGCCTGCTGCACCGCGCGACTGAAAAGCTGGCGGAAAGCAAGACCTATATCCAGTCGCTCCCGTATATGGACCGGCTCGATTACGTGTCCATGATGTGCAATGAGCACGCCTACTGCCTGGCCATAGAAAAGTTGCTGGGATTAGAAGTTCCGGTGCGTGCCCAGTACATCCGCGTGATGTTTGCGGAGATCACGCGTTTGCTCAACCATTTGATGTGGCTGGGTTCTCATGGCAATGACTGCGGCAGCTCCACTATCCTGATCTACACCTTCCGCGAGCGTGAAGACTTGTTTGATATGTACGAGGCGGTCAGTGGTGCGCGCATGCATGCCGCCTACTTCCGTCCGGGCGGTGTCTATCGGGACTTGCCCGACACCATGCCCCAGTACAAGGCCAACAAAATTCGCAATGCCAAAGGTATTGCCGAACTCAACAGCAACCGGCAAGGTTCGCTGCTGGACTTCATTGACGACTTCACGCAGCGCTTCCCTACCTACCTGGGCGAATACCACACCCTGCTCACTGAAAATCGTATCTGGAAGCAGCGTACCGTGGGCATCGGAGTAGTCAGTGCCGAGCGGGCTTTGAACATGGGCTTCACGGGCCCTATGTTGCGCGGATCAGGCGTTGCCTGGGACTTGCGCAAGAAGCAGCCCTACGATGTTTACAGCCAACTTGAATTTGATATTCCAGTCGGTAAAACCGGCGACTGCTACGACCGTTACCTGGTCCGCATGGAAGAGATGAAGCAGTCCAACGCCATCATCAAGCAGTGCGTGGACTGGTTGCGTGTCAACCCTGGCCCAGTCATCACCGACAACCACAAAGTGGCAGCACCTGATCGCGAATCCATGAAGTCCAACATGGAAGAGTTGATTCACCATTTCAAACTCTTCACCGAGGGTTTCCATGTGCCAGAAGGTGAAGCCTACGCCGCTGTGGAGCACCCCAAAGGCGAGTTTGGTATTTACCTGGTGAGCGATGGCGCCAACAAGCCCTACCGTTTGAAAATTCGTCCGCCGGGCTTCGTCCATCTGGCCGCGCTCAATGAGATGGCGAGCGGCCACATGATTGCCGATGCAGTGGCTGTGATTGGCACCATGGATATTGTGTTTGGAGAGATCGACCGATGACTTCTGAAGTAATTTCACAAGCGGCGCTGGCCCGCTTCGCCAAGGAAGTCGCCAAATACCCTGCGGATCAAAAGCAATCTGCTGTCATGGCCTGTTTAACCATTGTTCAGCACGAGCTGGGTTTTGTCAGTGCGGCCAGTGAAAAAATCATCGCTGATTACCTGGGTATGGCCGCTATTGCAGTGCACGAGGTCACCACTTTCTACAACATGTACAACCAACAACCCGTTGGCAAGTACAAGCTCAATGTCTGCACCAATTTGCCTTGTCAGTTGCGCGATGGCGGCAAGGCCTTGGCCCATCTCGAGCACAAGCTCGGCGTCAAAATGGGTGAGACCACCGCCGATGGCCTGTTCACCTTGCAGCAATCGGAATGTCTGGGTGCTTGCGCGGATTCGCCGGTGATGCTGGTCAATGACCTCACCATGTGCAGCTTAATGAGCAACGACCGGCTCGACCAGTTGGTCGATGGTCTGCGCGCAGCAGGAGATAAATAATGCAGGCTGCAAAAGTTCTTGAATCGTTTCAGGCATCAGGGGTAGAAACCTGCTTCCATGACCGCCACATCAACCCACAGATTTATGCGGGCTTGAACGGCACCAACTGGAACCTGTCAAATTACGAAGCACGCGGCGGCTACCAGGCCTTGCGCAAAATCCTGGCTAAAGACGGTGGCGAAGGCCTGACGCAAGACCAGGTCATTGCCACAGTTAAAGAGTCTGCTCTGCGTGGGCGTGGCGGTGCGGGCTTTCCCACCGGGCTCAAATGGAGCTTCATGCCGCGGCAGTTCCCGGGTCAAAAATACCTGGTGTGCAACTCCGACGAAGGCGAACCCGGCACCTGCAAAGACCGCGACATTTTGCAATTCAATCCGCATATCGTGATTGAAGGCATGATCATCGCCGCCTACGCCATGGGCATCAGCGTGGGTTACAACTACATTCACGGCGAGATTTTTAAAAGCTACGAGCGTTTTGAAGAAGCCCTGGAAGAGGCCCGTGCCGCTGGTTTGTTGGGCGAACATATTCTGGGCAGTAAATTCAGCTTCCAGTTGCATGCAGCGCATGGTTTTGGCGCCTATATTTGCGGCGAAGAAACCGCCTTGCTTGAATCCCTGGAGGGCAAAAAAGGCCAACCACGTTTCAAGCCGCCATTCCCGGCCAGCTTCGGTTTGTATGGCAAACCCACCACCATCAACAACACCGAAACTTTTGCAGCAGTGCCCTGGATCATCCGCAACGGCGGACTGGCGTACCTCGAATGTGGCAAGCCCAACAATGGCGGCACCAAAATCTACTCCATCAGTGGCGATGTGGAATTGCCCGGCAACTACGAAATTCCGATGGGCACGCCGTTTTCGAAATTACTCGAAATCGCTGGGGGTGTTCGCAAAGGCCGGCAGCTCAAGGCCGTGATTCCTGGCGGCTCTTCATCACCCATTTTGCCGGCCAACATCATGATGGACTGCACGATGGACTACGACTCCATCGCCAAGGCGGGCTCCATGTTGGGTTCTGGCGCAGTGATTGTGCTCGACGACTCCCGCTGCATGGTCAAAAGCCTGCAACGTTTGAGCTACTTCTACATGCATGAATCCTGCGGCCAGTGCACGCCCTGCCGTGAAGGCACGGGCTGGTTGTCACGCATGGTGGACCGTATTGAAAACGGCCATGGCCGTCCCACTGACATGGACCTGCTGAACTCGGTAGCCGACAACATCCAGGGGCGCACCATCTGTGCCTTGGGCGATGCCGCCGCCATGCCAGTGCGCGCCATGATCAAACATTTCCGGCATGAATTTGAATACCACGTAGAGCACAAGACCTGTATGGTCCCCGCCTACGTCTGAGCGAGTCACCAAATGATTGAAATTGAACTCGACGGCAAGAAGGTGGACATTGTTGAAGGCAGCATGATCATGCATGCGGCCGAAAAAGCAGGCACCTACATCCCCCATTTTTGTTACCACAAGAAGCTCAGCATTGCGGCCAACTGCCGCATGTGCCTGGTGGATGTGGAAAAAATGCCCAAGCCCATGCCAGCCTGCGCCACCCCTGTGACGCAAGGCATGATCGTGCGTACCAAGAGCGACAAGGCCATCAAGGCCCAG
>JBIKZP010000149.1:0-5981 GCA_044354655.1 Rhodoferax sp.
TGCCGTTTTTGTAGCTCGCCCTTGTCATTCTTCTGGGCCAGCAGCGGCGGGGCCAGGTGGTAGTGCAGCGTGTAGTCACCCTCAAACATGGCGCTGATCTTGGCGTGAAAGGTGGGGTCGGTGTGCAGGCGCGCCACTTCATACTCGTCTTTGTAGGCCATCAGCTTGAACAGGTAGCGCGCCACCGCCTCGGTCAAGGCCAAGGGCTTGTGGCCGGTGGCCTCGTCCACCTGGCGCACTTGCTGCACATAAGCGGCATAGCGTTGGGCATAGGCTGCATTTTGGTAGGCGGTCAAAAAGTCCACGCGTTGGCGCAGCATGTCGTCTAACGAGTTTCTTGGGGTGAACTGCACCACCTGGCCCGGGTTCAGGCGTTGCACAAAGGCGGCGCCCTCCACGGCGGCGCGGCGGCCCCAGGCAAAGGCGGCCTTGTTCTGCGCCACGGCCACGGCATTGAGTTCCATGGCCCGCAGCAGAGAATCTTGCAGCAGGGGCACCCAGCCTTTTTGCCAGGCATAGCCCAGCATCATGGGGTTGGTGTATATGCTGTCGCCCATCAGTTGGGTGGCGGCGGCATCGGCATTGAAGGCCCCCATGGCTTCGGGCCCCACCGCTTGCTGCAGCTCTTGCACGCAGCGGTCTGACGGGTTTTGCCAGTCGGCATTTTTAACGAAGGCCGCCGTGGGCGTGGCGTGCGCATTGAGCGCCAGATGGGTGCGCCCGGCGCGTATGCGCAGCTGGGTTTCCTTGGCAGCGGTCACGATGGGGTCGCAGCCAATGATGAGGTCGGCCGCCGCCATGCTGACGCGGGTGGTCAAAATATCTTGCTGGCCGGTGCCAATGAGCACGTGGCTCCAGGTGGCGCCCCCTTTTTGCGCCAGGCCGCCGGCGTCTTGCGTCACCACGCTGCGCCCTTCCAGGTGCGCGGCCACCCCCAGCAACTGGCCAATGGTGATAACGCCCGTGCCGCCCACACCGGCCACCACAATGCCCCAGGCCTCCTGCCCATGCGTCTGGGTGTAGGTCTGGGCGCGCACCGGCTCGGGCAAGTCGCCGAGCTCATGGGGCGAAACGCTCTGGCCCTTGGCCTTTTTCTTGAGCTGGCCGCCTTCTACCGTGACAAAGCTGGGGCAAAAGCCTTTGGTGCAGGAGTAGTCCTTGTTGCAGGTGCTTTGGTTGATCTGACGCTTACGGCCAAACTCGGTCTCCAACGGCTCCACGCTCAGGCAGTTGCTTTGCACGCCGCAGTCGCCACAGCCTTCACACACCAGCTCGTTGATGACCACGCGCTTGGCCGGGTCCACCAGACTGCCCCGTTTGCGCCGCCGGCGTTTCTCGGTAGCGCAGGTTTGGTCGTAAATGATGACGGTGGTGCCTTTGATCTCGCGAAACTCGCGTTGAATACGGTCGAGCTCGTCGCGGTGCTGCACGCCCACGCCGTCAGGCAGTTGCACCCCTTCGTATTTATCCGGCTCGTCCGTCACCACAATGATTTGAACCGCGCCTTCGGCACGCATGCTCTGGGCAATTTGCACCACGGAATGGCCTTCAGGGCGCTCTCCCACCTGCTGGCCACCGGTCATGGCGACGGCGTCGTTGTAGAGAATTTTGTAGGTGATGTTGACCCCCGCAGCAATGCTCTGGCGCACCGCCAGCATGCCGCTGTGGAAATAGGTGCCGTCGCCCAGGTTGGCGAACATGTGCTGGTCGTGGCTGAACGGTTGCTGCCCCACCCAGGGCACGCCTTCGCCGCCCATTTGCGTGAAGCCCACCGTGGCGCGGTCCATCCAGATGGTCATGAAGTGGCAGCCAATGCCGGCCATGGCGCGCGAGCCCTCCGGCACTTTGGTGGAGGTGTTGTGCGGGCAGCCCGAGCAAAACCAGGGTTGCCGATCGGCCTGAACTTCCAGCACCTGCATGACCGATTCCTTGGCGTCCAGAATCGCCAGGTGGGCGTCGAGCCGGGCCTGCGTGTCGGCGTCCACCCCGAGCTTTTTCAGGCGCTGGGCAATGGCGCGCGCAATCAGTGCGGGCGACAGGTCGGCATTGGCGCGCAGCAAGGTGTTGGCGGTGGGGTTGGCCATGGACCATTCGCCCCCGCTGAAACCGCCCTCGCCATCCGAGAACTTGCCCAGCACATTGGGGCGCACGTCAGAGCGCCAGTTGTACAACTCTTCTTTCACCTGGTACTCAATGACCTGGCGTTTTTCTTCCACCACCAAAATTTCTTGCAGCCCGGTGGCGAACTCACGCGTCAACTGCGCTTCCAGCGGCCAGACCACGCCCACCTTGTGCAGCCGTATACCCAGGCGCTGGCAGGTGGCCACATCCAGCCCCAGGTCGTTCAGGGCCTGGCGTGTGTCATTGAAGGCTTTGCCCGAAGCGATCAGGCCAAAGCGGTCGTTCTTGCCCTCGATCACGTTGTAGTTGAGTCGGTTGGCGCGAATGTAGGCCAGCGCGGCGTACCACTTGTAATGAAACAGGCGGGCTTCCTGGTCGAGCGCGTGGTCGGGCCAGCGAATGTGCAGGCCGCCGGGCGGCATCTCAAAATCCGTGGGGAGCTTGATCTGCACGCGGTTCGGGTCGATTTCGGCGGTGGCGCTGGACTCGACAATTTCCTGAATCGTCTTCATGCCAGACCAGACGCCAGAGAAGCGGCTCAGGGCAAAGGCGTGCACGCCCAGGTCCAAAATCTCCTGCACACTGGCCGGAAAGAACACCGGCGTGCCACAGGCCTTGAAGATGTGGTCGCTCTGGTGCACGGCCGTGGAGCTTTTGGCCACGTGGTCGTCGCCGGCCACCGCGATCACGCCACCCCAGGGCGTGGTGCCCGCCATGTTGGCGTGCTTGAAAACATCGCTGCAGCGGTCCACGCCCGGGCCTTTGCCATACCAGATGCCAAAGACGCCATCAAACTTGTTGGAGCCCGGTGGCGCAAACCCCAGTTGCTGCGTGCCCCACAAAGCGGTGGCCGCCAACTCTTCATTCACGCCAGGCTGAAACACGATGTGCTGCGACTTCAGGTACTTCTCGGCCTTGACCAGCGCCTGGTCATAGCCGCCCAACGGCGAGCCCCGGTAGCCGCTGATAAAACCCGCCGTGTTTTTGCCCACCTGCGCGTCGCGCACGCGCTGCAACATGGGCAGCCTGACCAGCGCCTGTACCCCGCTCATGAAAGCGCGCCCGTGCTCAAGCGCATATTTATCGTCCAGCGTCACGCTTTCCAGGGCCTGGCGAATGTGGGGGGGCAGCGGTGCATTCATATTTTTGTGTCTCCGGTGTCGGGCAATAAAACGCCTGGTGGGCAGTAAGGTGGGGCAAGGCCGTGCTTCAAGGGGTGGCTGAAGACCGCCTGCGAGCAAAGTGTAGGCGGGCCGCCCAGATATGTCTTTGCTTTCTTTGCCTAAAATACCCGGGCTTTAGAAAGAATCTTGCTGAGAACTACAAAAAATGGAAACACTGGACAAATTTGACTTGGCTATTCTGCAAGAACTGCAAACCGATGGCCGCTTGAGCAATGCCGAATTGGCCAACCGTGTGGGCCTGAGCGCCGCGCCCTGCTGGCGCCGTGTGCGGGCCTTGGAAGAGAACGGCTTCATCAAAGGCTACCGTGCCGAAATCGACCGCCACAAAATAGGTTTGGGTGTGCTGGCCTTTGTGCGCCTGGATGCCGACCGCAACACCGGTGACGCACTGGGCGCACTGGAAGAAGCCCTGCGCACCATCCCTGAAGTGGTGAGCTGCCACTACATCAGCGGCACCGGCACCTTTGAGCTGCAAGTGGTGAGCCAAGACCTCAACAGCTTCAGCCAGTTTGCCCGCGACGTGCTGATCAATCTGCCCAATGTGAAAGACCTGCACACCAGCTTTTCTCTGGGCGAAGTGAAAGCCAGCAGCGCGCTGCCCTTGGGGCATTTGCGGGGGTGAGGGGCGTTAGGGGACGTCAACTCGGTTTGTAAGACCGCCCCCTAAGGCTCAATGACCCGACAGTTCGCGCTTGTGCGCTGGCGGTGGCGCATAGCCGCCGCGTCGTGAGGTCTTCAACCCCAACCGAACCATGCTCTCGCACAAGGAAACGGCGCAGGCCACGCCATCGAGCACGGGCAACTGAAAGTGTTCTTGCATGGACGCCACCAACTCGGTCATGCCGGCGCAGCCCAGAACAATGGCTTCGGCGTGGTCGTGCGCAATGGCTTGGGCAATCTCGTGTTTGATTTTGTCAATGGCGCCAGAACTGGCGTCTTCCAACTCCAACACCGCCACGTCGGAGGCGCGGACCCGGACACATTGGCGGTTCATGCCATAGCGAAACAGGTTGTGCTCCAGCGCCGGCACCGAGCGCGCCAAGGTGGTGACGACCGAGAAGCGGTTCGACAACATGGCTGCCATGCGGTAACCGGCCTCACCAATGCCCACCACCGGTTTGTCGGTCAAGCAACGGGCGGCGTCCAGGCCGGTGTCGTCAAAGCAGGCAATTACCACGGCATCGTGCTCAGGGTGTTGGCGAATGGCCTGCAACAGCCCGGACAAGCTGAGGGCTTCGTCGTAATAGCCTTCAATAGACACTGGGCCATGCGCTGACGTGACAGCGATGATTTCTGTTCCGGGGGCGGCCACCCGGCGGGCGGCCTTGGCCACCTTCTCGGTCATGCTGGCGGTGGTGTTGGGGTTAACGATTAATAAGCGCATTACAAGTCGCCTCCCAGGTAAGCGGCCTTGATGCGGTCGTCGCCCATCAGGTCTTTGGAGTTGCCTGACAACACCACTTTGCCGGTGGCCAGGGCATAGGTGCGGTTGGAAATGGACAAGGCCATGCGGCTGTTTTGCTCCACCAACAACACACTGACTTTTTCGTCGCGCGAAATGGCAACGATGGCGCGTGCAATGTCTTGCACCAGCTTGGGCGCAATGCCCAGACTGGGCTCATCGAGCAGCAGCAAGCGGGGCTTGGCCATCAGCGCTCTGCCAATCACCATCATTTGCTGCTCGCCGCCCGACAGTGTGCCGGCCTGTTGACTATAGCGTTCACGCAGCCGAGGAAAACGCTCCAGGATGCTCTCGAGTGTGCGGGCAATGTCAGCTTTGTCGGTGCGGGTAAAGGCCCCCATCAAGAGGTTGTCCTTGACTGACATGAAGGGAAAGACACGGCGCCCCTCGGGCACCATCGCAATGCCCAGCTTCACAATGGCGTCAGCGGGTTTGCCATCCAGCCGTTCGCCCATGAAATGGATTTGCCCACTGCGCAGTGGCGCCAAACCCGTGATGGCGCGCAGGATGGAGGACTTGCCCGCACCGTTGGCACCGATCAAGGCCACGGTCTCCCCTTGGGCCAACGAGATGGATACGCCTTTGAGCGCGTACACATGGTCGTAGTACAGCTCGACATTCTCAAAATTCAGCATGGTGCTCATGGCCTACATTCCAATGGCGGCGTCTTCAGAGCCCAAATAGGCTTCAATGACTTTGGCGTTGTTCTGGATTTCACTGGGTGTGCCTTCGGCAATTTTTTCACCAAAATTGATGACCACGATGCGGTCCGATATCTTCATCACGGCGGGCATGTCGTGCTCTACCAGCAGCACCGTCACGCCGCGCTCATCACGCAGACTGCGCACCAGGCCGACCATGCGCATGGTTTCGTCATGGTTCATGCCGGCAAAGGGCTCGTCCAGCAACAACAGCGTGGGATGCGTAGCCAGGCCAATAGCCATACCCAGCGCCCGCAAGTGGCCCTGCGGCAAGGTGGATGCCAGCTCGTGGCGAATGGCGCCCAAGCCGAGAAAGTCGATGATGCTGTCGGCGGAAGCGGCAAACTCGGCTTCGTCCTGTGCCGCCTGGCGCGAACCCACAAAAAAACCCAGCAGCGAGGCCTTGGAGCGCAGGTGATGCGCGACGATGATGTTTTCACGCACCGTCATGGCGCGAAATATGGTGGTTTCCTGAAAGGTGCGAACCACTCCCTTGCGGGCAACGGTGTGGGG
>JBIKZP010000150.1:0-5922 GCA_044354655.1 Rhodoferax sp.
TGAATCTCCACCAAGTGGCCCACCGCGCTGGTGACCACGTAGGTGTCGCTCTCGAAGTATTCGTCGTGCTTGTCAAACTTGCCGGCAATGGGCGTGAGCGCACGCACGATGTCCTGCGCCACCGACGGCTTCTCAGCAATGATCAGGGTCTTGGCCGAAGCTGCGTTTTTTACTGCGTTTTTCATCTGACTACAATCCATTTCTCGCGGGCGCACGGGCGCACGCACATACGTGAGCGCGCACACGCACGCCCATACGAGTTCACCATACCAAATTTTTTACCGTGTCCAAAAAAATCGCCTCCGAAGACAAGCGCCGCATTCAAACCCGTCGCTCTGGCGTGCACGGCAAAGGCGTGTTTGCGGTGCAGGATATCGCCGAGGGCGAAACCATCATTGAGTATGTGGGTCAGATCATCAGCTGGCCAGAAGCGCAGGCGCGCCATCCGCACGACCCGAAAGACCCGAACCACACCTTTTACTTTCATGTGGACGAAAACCACGTGATTGATGCCTTGTACGGTGGCAACTCCTCGCGCTGGATCAACCACGCCTGCACGCCCAACTGTGAAGCCGACGAGCAAGAGGGCCGCATCTTTATCAAGGCCTTGCGTAATATCAAGGCCGGTGAAGAGCTCAATTACGACTACGGCTTGATCATTGACGAGCGCTACACGCCCAAGCTCAAGGCCGAGTACCCGTGCTGGTGCGGCGCCAAGAACTGCCGGGGCACCTTGCTGGCCCCCAAACGCGGGCGCCGCTAAAGCCACCATGCCGCACGCCCTGTCTGGTGCCGCTGAGGCGGTCTGGGAGGCCGTAGCGCCGACCTTGCCGGGGTTCACGGTGGAGGTGCTGCCCGAAATTGATTCGACCAACTCCGAGCTGATGCGCCGCGCCCGCAACGGGCAGTGGGATCCGGTGTTGCTGCTGGCGCACAAGCAAACGGCCGGCCGGGGTCGGCTGGGCCGCCAGTGGGTCAGCGACCTGGGCACGCCCACACCAAGTCCTTTGCCGTCCACGTCTTTTACCTCCACGTCTTTTACCTCCACGTCTCTGACCTTCTCTTTGGGCTTGCCCCTGGCCCCGGTTGACTGGTCAGGCTTGTCACTGGCCGTGGGGCTGAGCGTAGCGGGCAGCCTGCACCCGGACATTCGCCTCAAATGGCCCAATGACTTGTGGCTGCACGGGCGCAAGCTCGGCGGCATTTTGATTGAAACCGCCAACATCGGTGCAAGCACGGGCAGCCGTTATGCGGTGGTTGGTATTGGTTTGAACCTGAGCGCGCCGGCGGCCGCTGGGCTGTCGACGCCGCCAGCGGGGCTGGCCGAGGTCTGGCCAGGGGTGACGGCTGCGCAGGCCTTGGTGCGCTTGGCTGCGCCGTTGGTGCAGACCCTGCAGGGCTTCGCGCAGCAGGGTTTTGCGCCGTTTCAGGCCCGCTTCAATGCCGTGGATGCCTTGGCAGGCCTGGCCGTGACCCTGAGTGACGGCACCACAGGCCTGGCGCAGGGCGTGGATGCGAGCGGCGCTTTGCGGGTGCAGACAGCCACGGGCTGGCATTGCGTCAGCAGTGCCGAGGTGAGCGTGCGCCCGGTGGGCATGGCCCTGCCCGTTGCGCGGGTGCCGGACTGAACATGGCGCGGCTGAAGGTGACACGGTTGAAGCTGGCGGGGCTGTTGCTGGTTTTGAACCTGCTGTATTTCGGCTGGGTGCAAGGCGGTTTGTCGCCCAATGGCGTGGTCGCCAACGTGCCGACTGAGCCGCCGCGCCTGGCGCAGCAAATTCAGCCGGAGGCCATCAGCGAGGTCAAGGTGATGAGCCCTGCGCTGTGGGCCGCTTTTGTGCCGGCCACGCCCCAGCCGGCCAGATGTCTGCAAGCGGGTTTGTTCAAGGACGAGCAGGGTACCGCCCTGCGTGACGCCCTGGTGGCCGGCATGCCGGTGGGCACCTGGTTGCTTAACCCGGTGGTGCAGCCGGCGCGCTGGATTGTGTACGTGGGACGCTTTGCCGACCCCAATGCGGCAGCCCTCAAGCGCGCCGAGCTCAAGGCCGTGGGCATTCGCGACGAAGCGCTGCGCAACCCGGCGCTGGTGCCCGGTTTGTCTTTGGGCGGTTTTGCCAGCGAAGGGCTGGCCAATGCCTGGCTGGAACAGCTGAAAAAACGCGGCTTGCAGAAAGCCCAGGTGGTGAAGGAGTCGCCCGAGTTGCAAGGCCTGCGGCTGCGCCTGCCCGCGGCCGACGAGGCGCTGCTGCAAAAGCTCAAGGCCTTTGAGCCGCTGCTGGCGGGTAAGGCGCTGGAGCCCTGCTAAGGTGCTCTTAAGGTGACTGCTAAGCCCTTGCTTGGGGTTGGCCTTTGGGCTGGCCTTGGGCTCTTAGCCGTTAACGGTGTCCCGCTCGGCAAAAAACAGCACATTGAAGCGCGCGCCGGGCGAGATGTGGCCGGGCCGGGTGTCTTCCATGCTGACGGTCGCGTTGTGCTTGTGGGCAATTTCCATCACGATGGGCAGGCCCAGTCCGGAGCCGTCAGCCTGCGTGCCCAGGGCGCGGTAAAAGGGCTGAAAAATCAGCTCGCGCTCGGCCAGCGGAACCCCCGGGCCAGAGTCTTCCACCTGCAGCACCAGTGTTTTGCCAAAGCGGTCCAGCAACACACGCACCGTGATCACCCCGGGTTTCTCGTCGCTTGATGGTGTGTAGTTGATGGCGTTGTCCACCAGGTTACGAACCAACTCCTTGAGCAGGGTGACGTTGCCCTGCAGTTGCCCGCCTTCGGCGCCGGGTTGTTCGCCTTCATAGCCCAAGTCAATGCGCTTTTCCAGCGCGTGCGGCACACAGTCGCGCACCACCGACATGGTGAGTTCGGCCAGGTCGCAGGAGGTGCGCGCCATGGCTGAGCCGCTGCTCTCGGCGCGCGCCAGTGCCAGCAACTGGTTCACGGTGTGGGTGGCGCGAATGCTGGCGCGGCCAATGTGGCGCAGCGATTCCTTGAGGGCGTCGGCATCAGCATCGGCGCGCTGGGCCAGGTCGGCCTGCATGCGCAGACCCGCCAGCGGCGTTTTGAGTTGGTGCGCGGCATCGGCGAGAAAGCGTTTTTGCGTGGCAATCGAGTCCTTCAGGCGCAGCAGCAGGTCGTTGACCGAGTACACCAGGGGCGCCACTTCCAGAGGCACGGACTTGGCATCGATGGGGCTGAGGTCGTCGGGTTTGCGCGCGCGAATGCGTTCTTCCAGCCGGTTCAGCGGCTTGATGGCCTGCACCAGCGCCAGCCACACCAGCAGCACGGCCATGGGCAAAATCACAAACTGCGGCAGCATCACGCCCTTGACGATTTCTGTGGCCAGCACGGATCTTTTTTCCAGCGTTTCTGCCACCTGAATCAACACCGGTCTGGTTCCGGCCAGGGGCAGGGTGACCCAGGTGTACGCAATCTTCACATCGGCGCCGTGCACCTCGGCGGCGCGAATGCGAATTTCGCCGGGCGTCATTTTTTCGTCGTCGGGTGGCAGCGGCAGGTCGCGCTCGCCGCTCAGGTGCTCGCCGCGCACGCCCAGCACCTGGTAATAGACGGTATCGGCGTCGTCGGCACGCAGCACTTCACGCGCGGGCAGGGGCAGGTTGAACTGCACCCGGTTGTTGCTGACGGTCACCAACTGGGCCAGCGCCGCCACGTTGTATTCCAGCGCCCGGTCAAACGGTTTGCCCGCAATGTTTTGCGCCACCAGCCAGGTCAGTACCAGGCTGATGGGCCACAGCAGCAACAGCGGCGTGAGCATCCAGTCCAGAATTTCGCCAAAGAGCGAGCGCTGTTCGCGGTCAAAAATGCTCACGCTGATTTCATTTCATTCAAACGGTAAAAGCGTGGCGCCCAGCGCCGTCACCCAGGGATCTTCTCCAGGCAGTAACCCAGGCCGCGCACGGTGGCAATGCGGATCGGGCCCTTTTCAATCTTCTTGCGCAGGCGGTGAATGTAGACCTCGATGGCGTTGTTGCTGACCTCTTCGCCCCACTCGCACAGGCGCTCCACCAACTGGTCTTTGCTGACCAGGCGCCCGGCGCGCTGCAGCAGAACTTCGAGCAAGCCGAGTTCGCGGGCGGACAGCTCCACCATGGCGCCGTCGATGGTGGCTACGCGGCCGCCCTGGTCGTAAATCAGCGGGCCATGCTTGATGGTGCTGCTGGCCGTCCCCATGCCCCGGCGGCTCAGGGCGCGCACCCGGGCTTCGAGTTCTTGCAGGCTGAAGGGTTTGGCCATGTAGTCGTCGGCGCCGTAGTCCAGGCCCTTGACGCGCTCCTCGACGCTGTCGGCGGCGGTCAAAATCAGCACCGGCAGCGAGGAGCCGCGCGCACGCAGTTTTTTCAGTACCTCCAGGCCGTGCATTTTGGGCAGGCCCAGGTCCAGAATCAGCAAATCGAACTCGGTGTTGGTCATCAGCGCAGCGTCGGCTTCGGAGCCGCTGGCGACATGGTCTACCGCAGCGCCCGAACTGCGCAGGGTGCGCAGCAGGCCATCGGCCAAGACTTGGTCATCTTCAGCAATCAGAATTCGCATGCTTGTCTCCGGTTGTGACGGGGTTCACGGTTGTGGCCCGCATTTTTTTGGCCATTCTAGGCCGCATATGCCTCCAGGCCAATGGCGATGACGGTGGCCACCTCGTCGCCGACGGCGCTGCGCAATTCACTTTCGGCCTGGGCCACCGCTTGCTCAAAGGCCTTGAGCCAGGCCAGTCCAGCCGATGTAAAGACAATGCGCCAGGCGCGGGCGTCGCGCGCATCGTCCTGGCGTGCTACCAGACCCCAGGCTTCGCATTGCCCCACCAACTGCCCCATGGCCTGCTTGCTCACGCCCGCGCGCTGTGCCAAATCGGTCAGGCGCGAGCCTTCAAGGGCCAGGTGACGCGTGATGTGAATGTGTGAGGCACTCAGACTGCCGCGCGCGGCCAGGTTGGACAAGGCCAGAGGCACGTTCTCGTTTTGCGCCATCAGCGCCAGCACGCGCGCATCAAAACGCTGCAAGGACAGGCTCATCCAGTGCCCTATGTGGGTCTGGCGCCAGTGGTCGTTGGGTGGGGTTTCAGGCATGGCTAAATAGTAAATCAAATTGACTAAAAAAAGTGTTTACAGATTTGAACAAGCCGCGATAAACTACTGTTCAAGCATCCAGCCTGTTGTTAATAACAGACCATGCTCCCCATTCAAACCGTTGATATTTAAGGAGATTTTCATGGACGCACCGCTCAAAGCCACTATCCCTACCCCCGCCAACAGCGAAAAAGCCAAGGCCCTGCAAGTGGCCCTGGCCCAGATTGAAAAGCAGTTTGGCAAAGGCACCATCATGCGTTTGGGCGAGGGCGAGGTGATTGAAGACATCCAGGTCGTCTCCACCGGCTCGCTGGGGCTGGACATTGCGCTGGGCGTAGGCGGCTTGCCACGGGGCCGGGTGGTTGAAATTTATGGCCCGGAGTCGTCCGGTAAAACCACGCTGACCTTGCAAGTGATTGCCGAGATGCAAAAAATTGGCGGCCAGTGCGCCTTTGTCGATGCCGAGCACGCGCTCGACATTCAGTACGCCCAGAAGCTCGGCGTCAACCTGCAAGACCTGCTGATCAGCCAGCCCGACACCGGCGAACAAGCGCTGGAAATTGTGGACAGCCTGGTGCGCTCCGGTGCGGTCGACTTGATCGTGATTGACTCGGTGGCGGCCCTGACGCCCAAGGCCGAGCTCGAAGGTGAAATGGGCGACTCGCTGCCCGGCCTGCAAGCCCGCCTGATGAGCCAGGCGCTGCGCAAGCTCACCGCCCATATTAAGAAAACCAATTGCACGGTCATCTTCATCAACCAGATTCGCATGAAGATCGGCGTCATGTTTGGCAGCCCCGAGACCACGACGGGCGGCAACGCGCTCAAGTTCTACGCCTCGGTGCGGCTGGAC
>JBIKZP010000151.1:0-5916 GCA_044354655.1 Rhodoferax sp.
GATTGGGAGCGCGGCATCAAAAAACCCGGCGGGCCCGCCCTGCGCCTGTTGACAGTGATCCAGAAAAAAGGCCTAGAAGCCATCGCCTAAGCCCCTGCTGCGTCATTGCGAGCGCAGCGTGGCAATCCATCATGAGACTAGGTTTTGAGCACAAGCCCACGCCAAAGGAGTTTGAAATGAATGAGGTTGTCAATGGCTCTGCCAATGTGCACGCTGATCAGGGTTGGCCCAACGCCGATGAGATGCAGGTCAAAGCAGTGCTGGTGGCCGACGTGGGCTTTGAGTTCACCACCTTGCCCAGCAGGGTGACGGGTGCGAATGTGCTGCCCGGCGAGGGCTGGACCCACACCGGCGCCCTGGCCATCCAAAACGGCCACACCTACGCCGTCTGGCACAACCACACCGCCCAAGCGCTGATCGACCAGCAGGTGATGACGGCGGCCTACGTCCTTTGACCGTCATTGAGATTGCCACGCTTCTGTCATTGCGAGGCCGAAGGCCGTGGCAATCCCATTCCTATCCTTGACTCCGCTTTGGCAGCGCCGCCACTCTATGGTTAAATCTAAGTCAAACATTGAAACACCCATGAAGCCCTCTGCCGCACTGCAAGCCCATCGGACCGCCATCCGCGCCGTGGTGGAGCGCCACCGCGCCCGCAACGCCCGGGTGTTCGGCTCGGTGCTTCACGGCGATGACCAAGAGGGGAGCGACCTGGACATTCTGATCGACCCGACACCCGACACGACGCTGATGGACGTGGCCAGGATTCAAGTTGAACTCGAAAAGCTCTTAGGCGTGTCCGTCGATGTGCTCACACCCAAGGCCCTCCCCGACAAGTTCCGCGGCCTGGTGCTGGCTGAGGCCGTTCCGGTATGAACAAGGCCTTGCGGTTGCCCGACTACTTGGGGCACATCCTGGAGGCCATTGAGCGGATTGAAGAATACGTGAGTGACATGGACGAAATGGCCTTCTTGGGCAGCAGGCTCGTTCAGGATGCCGTTTGTCGCAACATCGAGATCATTGGCGAGGCGTCTAACAATATCTTGCGTGTAGAACCGTCCTTTGCAGCGCAGCACGACCACATTCCATGGCAGGTCATGTATGCGATGCGCAATCGCGTTTCGCACGGCTACGACAAGGTGGACTTTGAAATGGTCTGGAAGACCATCCACCGCGAACTGCCCAGCCTGCATGCGCAGATCAAAGCTCTCGCCCAATGAATCCAAAGCACCCACTTTGATGCAATGCCCCTGGCCTCGCGTACCCGTCATTGCGAGGCCCGCAGGCCGTGGCAATCCATGCCTTGACAACCAACTCATCAGACGATCAGATCAGTGTGTTGATCGAAAACGGGAAGTTGGAGGAGGTGACCCCAAATGGCCAAGAAATACCGCAGTGACGCCCTCGCCGCCATCCACGAGACGATGGAGGCGCTGCACGAGGTGGGCGTGATCGACAAGCTGACGATGCGCAGTTTTGACGCGGCCTGCCTGACCCCCGTGCAGGTTCTGGCGCCCGAAGAGATCAAGCAAATACGCCTGCGCGAGCACATCTCCCAACCAGTCTTCGCCCGCTACCTGAACGTCTCCAAAAACCTGGTCTCCGATTGGGAGCGTGGCATCAAAAAACCCGGCGGGCCCGCCCTGCGCCTGTTGACAGTGATCCAGAAAAAAGGCCTAGAAGCCATCGCCTAAGCCCCTGCTGCGTCATTGCGAGGCCCGCAGGGCCGTGGCAATCCATGGTCCCCGTCTAGAGATTGCCACGTCGCTACTGTCATTTCGAGGCCCGCAGGGCCGTGGCAATCCACAACCCCTGGATTGCTTCACTGCGTTCGCAATGACGAATAAGACCCCGTCATTGCGAGCGAAGCGTGGCAATCCATACCTCGCGGAATGAAACAGAAACGAGTCAATTTCAGCCTTAGACTTTTTATACCATTACATGTATATTAAAAACATGCCCACTGACGAAAAGCCGCTTGAATGGATTGGCAGCAGCCACAAAGATTTGCTGAGGCCGTGTTTGTCCTTCACTGTTTTCAGAAGAAAAGTAAACGTGGCGTCGCTACGCCCAATGAAGATATGGACATCATCCACGCCAGGCTGAAAATCGCCCAAGCGTTTGTCAAGGAGTTACGGAAATGAAATCGCGCGTCATGCAAGGCGTCCAAGTGCAGCGCAGTTCGGGCAATGTGTTTGCCGACCTGGGTTTGGCCGATGCCGATAAGCTCAGGATCAAAACGGGCTTGGTGGTCCAGATCAGAAAAGCCATGCAAAGCCTTGGCCTGACCCAGCAAGAGGCAGCCAAACGGATGGGCATCACCCAACCCAAAGTCTCTGACATGATGCGCGGCGACTTCGCCAACCTGTCCGAGCGCAAACTGATGGACTGCCTCACGCGTCTGGGCTATGACATCGAAATCAAAGTGCGCCCAGCCAAGACCGAAAAAGGCCATTTGCTTCTGGCTGCAGCGTGACGTCTCACCCAGATTGCCACAGCCTGCTGTCATTGCGATGATTGCCACGTCGCTTCGCTCCTCGCAATGACAGCAGCGACGTGGCAATCCATGCCCTCGCACCACCGCCGCATGGATCGCTTCGTTCCTCGCGATGACGAGAGGGCTGACGCGATGACGAGTGAGCTGATGCGATTCAGGGGCTGGACTTTTGCAGAGTTCCCACAGGTATTTCGGATGTGCATTTACAAAAAATTAAACACTTAATTTTTAAATCTCCATGGAATAAAACGACCGATGCCGCTGTTTGTCCAATTTCAAGTCAACTTGCGCTCTCAACCTTCTCTGGAGAAACTATGAAACACTTTGCCCCCGCCCTGCTGTCTTTGGCTTTGATCACTGGGTGTGCCAGTATCGCAATGGCTGCACCGCCCGTTGCAGTGGCCAACGGCGTGCTGGTAGGTCCCAACCAGATGACGCTTTACACCTTCGACCGCGACATGGCCGGCAGTAGTAAATCGGTCTGCAACGGCCCTTGCGCCACCAACTGGCCGCCCTTGATGGCCGCTGATGGCGCCAAAGCCTCTGGTGATTACACCATCGTCACCCGAGACGATGGCGCTAAACAATGGGCCATGCGCGGTAAGCCGCTTTACTACTGGATCAAGGACAGCAAGCCGGGTGATACGACCGGCGATGGCGTGAACAACGCCTGGCGAGTCGTCAAGCCTTAAGCCGCTCAGGATCTTGTCGTGACACAGCTGCCGCCTGCACATGGACCCAAATGAGTTGCTCGTGCACATACCGAGTTTTCGCCGGTATGCGCGCGCGCTTTCACGCGATGCCTGGGCGGCAGACGATTTGGTGCAAGACACGCTGGAGCGGGCCTGCGCCAAACGTTTGCTCTGGCGGGTGGGCAGCGATCTGCGCGCTTGGCTCTTTACCCTGATGCACAACCTGCATGCCAACGCCTGGCAGCGCAGTCAGCGCGAGCCAAGGGGGGGCCATTTGGTCGACATCGACGACGTGCAGACGCAGCTGCAGGCACCCGCGCTCGCCCATGATGTACAAATCGATCTCCAGCGCTGTCTGCTGCAATTGCCCGAGGCGCAGCGTGTTGTGCTGCTGCTGGTGTGTTTTGAAGACCTGCCCTACGAGACCGTGGCCAGAATCACGGGGGTGCCAGTGGGCACCGTCATGTCGCGCCTGTCTCGCGCCCGGCGACGGTTGCAGCAACTGCTCGATGCAGCCCCGGTGGCAGCGGTCGACGCGGTGCCACTGCTTCGAGTGAAGTAAAGCCAAACTAGCCATGAATGCCAAAATTCCACCGCCCAGCAGCAGACCCGTCAGTGATCAAGAACTGCACGCACTGGTCGACGGGCGCCTGCATGCGGGTGATCGGGAGGCGCTGGAGCGGCGCTTACAGCACCAGCCCGAAGCCCTGGCCACGCTCGCCCAATGGCAAGCCCAACGCAAGCTGCTGCAGGGCCTGCATGCAGAGGTCTTGGACGAGGCCTTGCCCAGCGCCATGCGCAGCGTGGTGCAGCAACGCATCCAGCGCGGCTCCAGCATCGCCCAATGGCGGCGCTGGGGCGGCATGGCCGCCAGCTTTTTGTTGGCCTTCGGCAGCGGGGGGCTTGCACATCACCAGTGGCAGGCCAGCATAACCAGGCCGGCGCTGGCCAGGACCGACTTTGTGCGCCAGGCCGCAATCGCCCATGTGGTCTACACACCCGAGCAACGCCACCCGGTCGAGGTGGGCGTGGCTGAAGAGGAACATCTGGTGCGCTGGCTGTCCAATCGCCTGGGCCGGCCGCTCAAGGTGCCTCAGCTGCAAGACCTGGGCTATGGGCTGATGGGTGGGCGTCTGTTGCCTGGCGCAGACGGGGCACGCGCCCAGTTCATGTACCAGCACAGCAGTGGCAGCCGACTTACGCTTTACATCGGGGTGCTGACCGAAGGCAAGGCAGACACCGAGACCGCTTTCCTCTTCAGTGACAGTGGGCCGGTTCCAGGTTTTTACTGGGTCGACCAGGGTTGGGGTTATGCGTTGTCTGGCAATTTGTCGCGCGAAGAGCTCGCACGCCTTGCGCGTCTGACCTACAGCCAGCTTTGAGCGGGTCATCCCTTGTGGCCTGGCCGCGTGGGGGCCAAGCTCAACAGGCACGACCGGCTCAGGCCTCTAACCGGCCGACACAGTTGTCGTCATCCGGCCAAGGTCATTGTCGTCACACAGGGCGGTATTATAAAACCCTGTTCGCACACTGGTGTGCGAACAGGGTTTTGTTGTTTTTGGATCGCCGCGTCCCGCCACGGCGCAAGCGCCTCGCGGCTAAAGGCCGATCCTCGTAATGACGGAGAGGGCTGGGCAACCGCAAGGCCTTGTTCATACCGGAGCGGCCTCGGCCAGCATCAGACCGCGGAACTTGTCGGCTAGGGTCTTGGGTGTGAGCACCAAATCCTCTCTCAGATCTGGGCCGGGGCGCAAGGCAAAACCGCCACCGACGGCACGCAAGTGCTGGTGGCCGACGTGGGCTTTGACTTCAGCACGCTGCCGTTGAGCCTGAACTTGAGTGGACTGATCGCGAAGTTGGACCTCAGTGCAGACCCTGCAGCCAATACCTTGGACTTGAAGCTCAGCGATGTGCTGGCCAGCCCTCAGCAAATCGTTGTCATTCAGGGCGCAGCCAACGATACGGTGTTCTTGAAAGATGCAAGCTGGGTTAACACCGGTGCCAGCACCACGCTGGGCGACCACAGCTAGGCCCTGTGGAACAACGGGCCCGCCCATGTGTTGATTGACAAGCAACTGGAACATGCCGTATTTGCGATGTAGTGGCGGCCATGTCACCTTCGGGCTGCCTGCCGTCATTTCCGCAAGTCGAATTTCTCTTGATGGTCTTGTGGATTCGACCAACTTTGCCTGAAGTCGACTTTCAAAATTGAACTAAACCAAAAGTGCCTCGACTCCTTTGGCCTCAACCATTTGCAATAACTTTGCCGAGGTCCCACTGGGGTGCTTGTTAGCGGCGGGTGACTCCCATTTTTGCACTGTCGATACGCTGACATTGAGCATCGTTGCGAAAACCGCTTGGCTAGCTTTCACAATCGTTGTACGGATGGCCACAACGCGCTCTGGCGTGTAAGACGGGGGCGCTTCGCACAGCGCCCGGATGCGAGCCATGTCTGTTTTAGACATGACGCCGTAGCGGCTCATGTCTGCCGCCGTATCCAGGAGTTCCTGGAGCATGCGCGCTTCTTCATTGGTTCTTTTTGGCATTGCATATCTCCTTTAAGCTTCCGTTGAACTTCATTTCATCAAGTTTTAACATGGGGCGGATTCAAGGACGAAGTGCAACAAAGATGAACCCGGCAATAGGTGGCTGAGGATGTCAAGGCATCATGGCCACTTAAACCGCCAAGTCCAAGTTGCCAGATGTACAAGCACCTCAGCCGAGAAG
>JBIKZP010000152.1:0-5899 GCA_044354655.1 Rhodoferax sp.
AAGACCTGGAAGGTTTACTTGCCTTGATGGACCAAAACTACATGGGCTGGGCCAGCACCCTGGCGCCCGTGATTGCCGGAGAAGCGCAGGGCGGTATCTACGCCAATGCGCTCGAAAAAAGTTTTTTCAGCACGGATCCCGTGGCCGCGCGCTTGTTTGCGCAAGCCACTTTTTTCTCCGATATCCGGGAAGATCTTTCCAAAATAACGCATCCATGCCTGGTACTACAACACCGCCATGATGCGTTGGCCCCTCTGGGTGTAGGGGACTTTGTCCACCAGCAGTTAGTGGGCAGCACCCTCAAGGTACTTGACGTTGTTGGGCATTGTGCGCACATGAGCAACCATTTGCTGGTCATTGAGGCCATGCAAGACTATTTTTCACGAGCCCTGTCTGACTGATGTCCATAAATCCCGGCATGATCCAGATTAACGAACTACCTTGCGCCCTGCTGATCACTGACAGCGCGGGACAAATTCTGGATGCCAATCACGAGTTGTTGGCGCTCGTGGGGCAAAGTTCTTTGCAATGCCATGCCCAGCCCATGTCTACATTACTGACACCAGCGGGCCGGATATTCTTGCAAACCCATGTTTGGCCCTTGCTACTTCACACCGGGCGCATCAACGAAATTTATCTGGATTTCTCGGATGCCGAAAAGCAGAAAATACCGGTCATGGTGAATTGCCAAAAACGTGAATTTAACGGTAGTTCTCATTTTTACTGGGTCATTTTTGTAGCCAAAGAAAGAAGCCGCTATGAAGCCGAGCTACTGCTCGCACGAACCCAGGCACAACAGATCAGCAGGCATCTTGAACAAGCCCACGCCGAGCTAAAAGTATTGCACCAGCAACTTGAACAGCGCACCGTGGTGATTCAATCCGAAAACCGCGAACTCGCTGACTTGAGTCGAACCGATGCCTTGACCGGCCTCTCCAACCGCCGCGCCTTGGACATCGCCGTCAAGCATTGGCGCGCTCAATCGCCACCCAAGGCTTGCGCGGCCTTGTTGATGGTCGATGTGGACCACTTCAAGGCGGTCAATGATCTACACGGCCATGACGAGGGCGACAAGGTCCTGTGCGCGCTGGCCGACCAACTGCGCTCAAGCATGCGCAGCAGTGACTTGACCGTGCGCTATGGCGGTGAGGAGTTTGTGGTGTGGCTGCCTTTGGCCAACCGCACGGCTGCCGGCAAAGCCGCACAACGGGTCCATGTCAATGTCCGCCAGGTGCAGGTAGCGGGGAAGTCCATCACCGTCAGCATCGGGGTGGCCACAGCCTGCAACACCCCGGGCTCAGACCTGCTGCAGTTGCTAACCCAGCAAGCCGACAAGGCGGTCTACGAAGCCAAGGCCTCAGGCCGCAACCGCACGGTCTACGCTGATTAGACCGAACCGGTCGTTCCTTTGACCTGCTCCAGGGAATAGGCCACATCGCGCGGGTCCATCCCGTACATGTCGGCAAACGCTTCTTCGAGAAAAACTGTGGCATCTTCGTCGTTGGTTTGCACGGTGCTTTGGTAATCCTGGCGACTCAGGCCCGAGGCTTCAAAAGCGGCCATCAGCTGCACGCGGAAGGTCGGACGCAGGTCAACCCTGGAGCGACTCTGGCGGCGGCGAAACAACTCCAGCAGCGCCAGGTAAATGTGTTGAGGGGAGACGTCTTCAACGGGCGCGCCTTGCAGGTCGTGGCGCTGCTTGCCCGCGGCCACACTTTGCAGGTAGCGCGCTGAGCGGGTGACGGATAGGAAATCCAACCGCATGAGGACGTTTAGGGCCAGGTTTTGGGCAACAGCAGGCGGGGCTAAGTTGCGCTTTCTCAAGCCCGATATAGGCCGAGCAACCTAGCATGACTTCAGCATTTATTTGATCAGCGACGTTCTTTTTTTGGCGCGCTGCGGGGTGTTTATTTGTTCGACAAGGAGCGTTACATGCTGAAAATTTTGATCGCCGTGGATGGGTCCGATCACGCCAACCGGGCGATTGAGACCGTTGGCAAAATGGCCCGCTCGGCGTTGGACCTGGAGGCCATTTTGATTTGCGTCAGTCCTGAGCCGCTGTTCTACGGCAACTACACCGCCGCCACCATTGCGCAGGTAGAGTCCGACCAAAAAAAGCAGCAGGATCTCATCTTGTCCCAGGCCGGCGTGCTGGCCCGTGCGCAAGGCATCAAGCTGGCAGAACCGGCGCGGGCTTACGGCGTGGTCGCCAACGAGATTGTGCGCATGGCCAAAGAATTCAAGGTTGACCAAATTGCCATGGGCACGCGCGGCATGGGCGCAGTGGGTAGCGTGATGCTGGGGTCGGTGGCGCAACGCGTCATCCACCAGTCGACCGTACCTGTTCTGTTGACCAAATAAGGACCCGCACCCAAGGAGGCTTCAGCATGCGAACAATTCAACATTACATCGCCACCGCCCTGAGCGCCAGCCTGCTCATGGGGTGCGCCAATTACCAGAGTCAGCAAGAACAGTCCGGCATGGTGATTGGCAGCGTGCTGGGCGGGGTGATTGGCTCGCAGGTGGGCGGTGGCCATGGGCGCACCGCGGCCATCATTCTGGGCACGCTGGCGGGGGCGGCCATTGGCGGCTCCATTGGTAACACCATGGCCGAGGTAGACCGCATCAACACCGCCCGCGCCCTAGAGCACGTGCGCACCGGTGTGCCCTCCAGCTGGAAAAACCCGGACACCGGCAACGCTTACGTGGTGGTCCCCACCCGCACCATTGAAACGGGCAGCGGCCCGTGCCGCGACTACACCATTGACGCCACCATTGGCGGGCGCAAAGAGCAGGTGTTTGGCAGCGCGTGCCGCCAGGCTGACGGAAGCTGGCAAGTCAGCAAGTAATGCGCAAGATCTGACGCCATCAGCCCCGACAAGACCTACTCATGAACTGCGTCAGCGAAAGCGTACACATTGGCGCCCTGGGTTTGCCCGGCAACCTGGACTTGCCGCCGCACCCCATTGGCATGGTGGTGTTTGTCCCGAGCGAAACCGGCAGTCGCTTCAACCCGCGACAACAATATTTGGCACGTCAGTTGCATGCGCTTGGCCTAGGCACGCTGATGTTTGACGATGGCTTGGGGCGCGATGCCGTCAAGCGCAACCCGGTGCTCGATATTGTCCGGGTGAGCGCCTGCACGGCCGATTCATTGACCTGGTTGGCCGCCCAACCGGGGTTGGGCCAGGTGCCCGTGGGACTGTATGGCGCCAGCACAGGTGCGGCTGCGGCCTTGATGCTGGCCGCACGTGAACCAACGCGTGTGCAGGCTTTGGTCGCCCTCGGCGGCAGACCCGATATGGTGGGCACGCACCTGCGCCAGGTCTACGCCCCCACGCTGCTGATCGTGGACAGCGATAGCCCGGGCGTGTTGGAACTCAACCGCCATGCTCTGCGCGGGCTGCCCGGTGTGCATTGCTTGCAGACCCTCTGCGCCAGCAAGAACGCACACCATGAGGTGGATGCACTCAACACCTCGGCCACTTTGACCGGCAACTGGTTTCAGCAACATTTACCGCAAACCCTGGTGCACTGAATGCACCCGAACTAAGAAAGAACACGATGGGCAAGACCTGGATACTGCTGGCCAACTCGCACCGCGCCCGTTGCCTCGAAAAAAATAGCACGGGCCGCGACCTGCTGGAGGTGGCCGACTTCGTCAACCCACACTACAAGCTGGACAACCGCAAGGCCATGGGCGATGTCAGCGGTGACGCTGACAAAGGCCATGGCCGCACCGGCCACAGCGGCACCCAGTTTGAGCCACGCAGCAGCACGCAAGCCAAAGAACGCGCCAGCTTTGCGCGCCAACTGGCCGACTACCTGAACCAGCACAGCAGCGAGCACCGCTTCGAGTCGCTCGTACTGATTGCTTCCAGCCCCATGCTGGGGCAGGTTGAACCCTTGTTGGGCCACACCGCCAAACAATGTCTGCAAAAAAGCGTGGTGGCCGACCTGACCAGTTACCAAAAAAATGAACTCCGCCAACGCGTCCACCGCGCCATGGCCTTGCCAGAAAGTTAAAGTGCGGGCCCGCCAAGGGTGCGGGGTGATGGATTCACTGCACGCGAAAGTTCTTGAATTGCCAGGGGTCTTGCAGGTCGAGGTCTTCTTGGAACAAACGCGAGCGGCCCTGCAAAGGTGACCAGTCGGCGTACACCCCCACCAAATCGCCGAGGTAAGGCCTTGCAATGACCAACACCTGCGCAGGGTCCAGGTCGTCGGGCTCCACGACGCTGGCTTGGGGGTTTTGCAAGGCCCACACCACGCCGGCCAGCACGCCCGCGGCTACTTGCAAGCTGGTGGCGCTGTTGTAAGGCGCCAGGTTGCGGGCCTCCTGAATCGACAGACGTGAGCCCAACCAGTAGACGCCTCGCGAGTTGCCCATGAGCAAGACACCGAGCTCATCGAGGCCCTCTTGGATCTCCTGGCGCAAGATCCGTCGGGTCGGCGGCGCTTGCCAGTTGCGACCCGCCATGTCATGGATAGACAACTGCGCGTCATCACACGGCAGATAAGCGTAATGCACGGTGGGCCGGTACAACAGCGCACCGTTTTGCTGCAGCGTCAGGTGGTCGGCAATCGAGATCGACTCGCCGTGCGTCACCAAGAAGCCTTGGTAGGCGCCTTGAAGCGGCGTCCAGCTGCGCACCTGGGTGGCCATGCCGGGACGGTTCAAATAAATAGCAGCGTCGCAACCGTAGCCGTGGCGCATGGCATCCGCCGGCCAATGGCGTTCATGGCTGCCCCAGCCCAGCTCGGACGGTTGCAAGCCTTCGCTGATGAAGCCGTCCACCGACCAGGTGTTGACAAATTCCTGTGCCCGTCGGTGCTGGCACGCGGCCTGGCTGTCACGCTCGGCAATGTGAATGGTGCGTATGGACAGGCGTTGCGCCAGCGCAGCCCAGTCTTGCCGCTGCCGCGGTGGCGAAATGCCCAGGTCAGCGTCGTGCGCCATGTTGAGCAAGGCCTGCTTCACCAGGCTGGACACCAGGCCCGGGTTAGCCCCTTGAGTCAGCACGGCAGTAGGACCGTTTGGCGCGGCACGGCCAAAGGCAAGGGCCTGCTCACGCAAGGCATAGTTGGAGCGTTGCGAGGGCGATAGGTAGCCGTCGGTGTAGGTACCAGCCCAGGGCTCGATGCAGGTGTCCAGGTACAGCGCGCCGCGCTGTCGGCACAGGGTCATCAGCGACAAACTGCAGACGCCCACCGACAGGTTCAACAGCATATCCCCCGGGGCCAGCCGGGGCGTGAGTTGTGCTCGCCAGTTGTCTTCGGTCAGACGCTGCACGGTCAGGGCTACGCCCATGTTGCTGGCCTGCTCAATCCCGGCATCACTGGCGGTGATGATGCTGATCTGCGCCGCTTGCACCGCCAGGTGGCGCAGCAACAGCGGCAACACCGCCTGCCCCACGCTGCCAAAGCCCAGCATCAGCAAGCGCCCCGATACCGGCGCGTACTTGGTGGCCGAAAAAAGGCTGGCCAGCGTCATGAGTCGCGGCCACCTTCACGCACCACGGTACAGCCTTTGAGCCCCAGGTGCCAGGCCGATGTCAGCACCTGCTCCACCGCGGCGAGGTCCGCGTGGGCGGGCAGGTACACCGGCTGAACCACGGCACCGTCCACCACGCTTTGCGCCGTAGCCTGCATATGCAACTGTTCCTGGGGCGGCACCTGGGTGGCCGTTAAAGGCCCCAAACCGCTGGAGACATTGTTGGCCAGCAAGCTGACCGAGCCCATCGGCATGACCGACAACAACTGGCTGTTGCGCAGCCCGTATTTGGCGATGCCGTCTTGCAGCTCATGTGACAGATCCAGCACGTGGGGGCTGGCCACAAAGCGCAGCTTGTCAAACGCAGGGAACGGCGCTTTTTCTTGCGCCAGTTCAATGGAGGTC
>JBIKZP010000153.1:0-5890 GCA_044354655.1 Rhodoferax sp.
ACGGCGCACGCGCAATGATGGCGGCGCCTTCTTGGCTGGCCACGCAGCCGCCCACGCCAATCAACACGCCTTTTTTCTTCAGGTGTTTGACGCGGCCCAGGTCTGAGAACACCTTTTCCTGCGCCTTCTCGCGCACCGAGCAGGTGTTGAACAAAATCAGGTCGGCCTCTTCCACGTCGTTGGTCGGCTCATAGCCCTGCGCGGCTTGCAGCACGTCTGCCATCTTGTCCGAGTCGTACTCGTTCATCTGGCAGCCAAAGGTTTTGATAAAGACTTTTTTAGACATGGTTTTGGACATGGGGTTTCACTTCAGGGGGCTTTGAATAAAAAGCGGGAAAACAGCGCACTAAGCAGTGGAAACTAGGCGAGTAGCCGCCATGGGCCACGCCGCACCGGCTACCGTTTTACAGGCACCGCAGGAAGGTCGAGTAAGCTGGGTTGCCCCTGCCACGGGGTAGCACCCAGGCAGGCGACAGAAAAATGCGAGAGGGCCGCAGCAGCGGCAAAGTGAGGCAGCGTTTCATGGTGTGTATCCAGAGGCTGGTTGAAGAATGTAGGCGTGCAAGTGTAGCAATAGCCGCCCAGCCACCGCCCAGTCACGCCCTACCCAAAGGCTGCGCCGCAGAGTAAAGTGCATAAGAAGTTGGCCCAACAGGCCTTGGGCCCTATGAATTCAATAAAGTCCAACCACGGCAATACACATTGGGTGGGCGCAGACGCCGTGTTGAACTGGTTGCAGCAAATAACTTGAGCAGCATGCACACAACAAAACGTCAGTTCTTGAAGTCCGGTTGGCAAACCGCCGTCTGGGGTGCGTCTACCCTGGCTTTCCCGGCACTGGCTAACGCAGATGCCTGGGGAATGCAGCAGGGTTTTCCAAGCGGCTGGGGTCCGGCTGGGCAATTCCCGCGCTGGGAGGCTTACCCGGCTTACCGGGTGGGCAACTATTCCGGTGGCTTTGAGCAGATGTTTCGCCACCACACCATCGCCGCAACCCCGCAGGCCAGCGAGTTGTTGATAACCCCCCGTGCGGTCAACTACCCTTGGGGCTTGGCGCGGCGCACCGTCACTGATTACCTCAACCAATGGCCGGTCACCGGTTTGCTGATTGCAAGGCACGGAAAAATCTGGTCTGAAGACTACCGCATGGGCCGCAGCGCCGACCAGCGCATGACCAGTTGGTCCATGGCCAAAAGTGTCACCTCCCTGCTCTTTGGCATAGCGTTGGACCAGGGCCTTATTAAGAGCCTGGACGATACCCCGCAAGACTATGTGCCCACCTTGCGGGGCAGCTTGCTCGGGCAGATCAAGCTTTGCCACCTGCTCAACATGTCCAGCGGGGTAGATGTACAACATGAGCGCGACAGCGTGCGCATTGACGTGCCGGCCCTGCTCGGCTCGCCCTATGCCCGCACGGTGGGCACCGACCTGGAGCAAGTGGTGCGCAACTGGCGCGGCGTGTTGGAGGCGCCGGGCACGCGGTTCAATTACAACGAGCTGTGCCCGCTCACCCTGGGCATGGTGATTCGTGCGGTCAGCCAGATGAGTCTGGCGCAATTTGCCCAGCACTATTTATGGCAGCCCATGGGGGCCGAGGCCGACGCTACCTGGCTGACCGATGCCAAGGGCCACGAATACAACTGCGTGGGCTTTGCCGCCCGCCTGCACGACTGGGCGCGGTTGGGGCAATTGGTGGCCCAGCAAGGCCAGATGCAAGGCCGCCAAATCGTCAGCCGCGCCTGGCTTGACGATTGCGCCAACCACGGCCCGCAAGACCAGCAGGTGCGTTTTGGCACCATGCGCCCCGACATGGGCTACAAAAACTTCTTCTGGCACCCGCGCCCCCAAGGCGCCTGGCTGATGATGAATGGCCACCACGGGCAACGTGTGCTGGTCGACCGGGCCAGCCAGACTGTGCTGGTGCAAACCGCCGTCAGCCATGACGGCCCCTGGCAACGCGAGCTGTTCGCCTTGTTTGAGGCAGCGGTCAAGAGCTGAGTTTTCAGTCAGTCCCCGAAACATAGAATACCGATCTACACGGGGCCGTTATGACACCACAACTACGACCTGAGCGCTTCAAAAAAGAGGCTGCAGCACTGGTTTTTTCTCTGACATTTATTTTGGTGGACTGGCTGAGCTACATCCACCCCATTGGCCACCTCAACATCACGCCCTGGAACCCTCCGGCTGCGCTGGAGGTGCTGTTCTTATCTTGGGCCGGCATGGTTTGGATTCCCTGGGTCTATCTCACCCTGGGTGTGTCGGATTGGTTGATTCGGGGGGCTGCCATTGCCTCGCCAGCGGTTTTTTTAGGTAATTTGGTGCTGGTCTTGTGCTACGCCGGCATTGCAAAAACCTTGCGCGGCGTGCTTCGTGGCCAGCCCAATTTACGCGACCGGTTGGAAGTTGTACTCCTCAGCGCGGTCACGCTGATGGGCGCCTTGGTAACTTCTTTTTTGTACATCAGCGTGCAGACCCTGATCAAGACGCTGGCGCCGGGAGATTTTTGGGAAGCCACTTACCGTTTTTTCATTGGCGACCTGCTGGGCATGATGGTTTTACTGCCCTTGGTGTTCCTGTTGATGGACAAAAAGCGCCATCCCCAATACCGCCAGATGTTGCGCAGTTTTAATTTTTGGATCTTGATGGTGGGCTTGTTGGTTTGCATGGCCTTTATCTTTTCGCTGCCGATTGACTTGCAGATGAAGTACTTCTTTCCCTTGTTCTTTGCCATTGGCCTGATCGCAGCGGCACACTCCCTGCCCGGTGCCACCCTGGCCGCAGCGCTGGTGCAGTTGCCTCTGGTGTTCAGCGCCACCCAACCAGGCGTGTCCCCCAATATGCTCATCGACATGCAAATGGTCATGCTGACCCTGTCATTGACCGGGCTCATCATTGGCGCGGTGGTGGACGAGCGCATGCGGGCACAAGAGCGGCTGCGCGAAAGTTTGCAACTGGTGGCCGCGGGGGAGCTTGCAGGCTCGTTGGCCCATGAACTTCATCAACCCATGAGTGCGCTCAATGCCTATGCAGAGTCCGCCTTGCTGCTGGCCGATCTGGCCGATAGCGAGGCGTCAGGCAAGTTGCCCGATGCGCGCAAGCAATTGCTGCAGACGCTGCGTCTTATTGCCAATGAAACGGTTCGGGCGTCTGACATCGTGCGCGGCCTGCGCAGCTTCTTTATCTCGGGCATCTCCTCTCTGCAGCGCACCAGTGCACTTCAGATCGTCACCGAGTGCATGGCACGCCTAGAACCCAAGGCGCTCCTGTCGCAGGTGAGCATTCACATGGAAGTCACAGGCCAGCAGCACGATGTCCTGGTCGACGCCGTACAGATCAGTACCGCCCTGGGCAACTTGCTGAAAAACGCTATCGAAGCCTCGCCCGCAGGCGCCCGCGTGCTGGTTAGGGTGGCGGGGCAGCGCCAGCACATGGTGCACATCAGTGTTATTGACCAAGGTTTACCCCTCTCGCCAGAGGATGTTGACCAAGTGTTTCGCCCCTTCTACAGCCAGAAAAAAGAAGGTCTGGGGCTTGGCCTGTCAGTGAGCAAGTCCCTGGTTGAAAACAACGCTGGCCTACTGCGCTACCAGGAAAAGCCCGAGAAATGCTTTCAAATTATTTTGCCCACCCGGGCGTTAAGCGATGAGTAACAGTCAGCTGGTCTGCATCGTCGATGACGACCCCTCGGTGCGTGATTCTCTGTCTTTGATGCTGGGCCTCAAAGGCTTTGACTGCCGCACTTACGCCAGCAGCGAAGCCTTTTTAAGTTCGCCACCCCAGCGACCGGCCTGCCTGATTCTCGACTTGCGCATGACCGGGCAAGATGGCTTGGCACTGCAGCGGCAACTCAAGGAAATGGAGCAAAGCGTCACCCTAGAGGTCATCTTTTTGACCGCCTATGCCGATATTGAAGTCATGCGCCAGGCTTTTTTGAATGACGCCATTGATTTTCTTGAAAAACCCGTCGTGCTGCCCCGCTTGCTGGAGGCACTGGAAAAAGCCTTTGAGCGCTTGCACACGTCGCACCAAAACCAAACCGTGGTCAAGGGACTGGAGTTGCTCACACCGCGTGAGCGCGAGGTGCTCAAGGCGGTGGCGCTTGGCCATAACCACCGTGAAATTGGTCAACTGCTGGGCATCAGTCCCAGAACCGTAGAGGTTCATAAGGGACGCGTGATGGAAAAATTGGCGGTGAAAACACTGGCTGAACTGCTTCGCCTGATCATGACGGCAGCCAACAACAAGGCCCTTTAACCGCGTTCAGAGCGCTTCTATAAGGGCTAGCCCTTACGGCGTGTTTCGAATTTTCAAAGCCGGGCATTTCTCCTAGAGTCCAACGTAACGGATTCAAGGAGGGCAATGAAAGCTAACTTACGGAATATTTTGGGCACCTGTCTGGTGATCGCTGGCATCGGCACCCCGGTTGTGTCCACATTCATCACATTAGGCAGCGTGTCGCCGCCGGGTATTTTGGTGTTCAGCTTGGTTTGCGTGGTCTTTGGCTACCTGCTGGTGGAAGACCTCAGCGCATAGCCCTAAGTAGACAATGGCCGGTTTTTGGCTTTACTGGTCTGCAATCAGCCGTTTGCCCAGGCTCAGCACCTCGTCCGTCCCGTAGCCCAGCCGCGCATAAAAGGCCAAGGCTTGCGTATTGGTATGGCGCACCTGTAGGTTCAGCTTGGGGCAACCCGCTTGTAGCAGCAGGTCTTCACCGTAGGCCATCAGTTGGCGCGCATAGCCGTGCCGCTGGTGCGCGGGTGACACGGCCAGATAATTCACCCAGCCGCGGTGACCGTCATAGCCAAACATGGCGCTGGCCATCAATTCGCCGTTGAACTCTCCCACCAAAAACCACTCAGGCTGAACCGTTAGTTTGCGGTCAATATCGAGCTGCGGGTTGTTCCAGGGACGCGTCAGCGCACAGGCGTTCCACAGCGCAACGACGAGGTCTAAATCTTGGGTTTGGTAAGCGCGGATTTTCATGGGTGATGGTCGGTGAGCTCGGGGCAGGCTTATTTTGCCGAAAAAAAGCAAAACCCCCGCAGAGAATCGCGTCTTAGCCCCATTAGAAGTGGTACTGAACTTTGCTGAAATCACTGATTGCAAAAACATACAGAATCAACAGGTCCTCTTCATTCACGTTGTTGATCTGGTGCCTGGCGTTACCAGGAATGAACAGCATTCTTCCAGGGTCTACGTTATGCACCACCTCATCAATGGTGACCGTCCCACGCCCTGACAGGGTGAAGTAGGTTTCAGGCTGTGAATGGCAGTGAGGCTCAAGCGATTCACCTTGCCTGAGGCGAACGACGCCCATAGTCATGTCGTTCTGGCACCCGGAAGCGCTGCCGAGTAGCTCCTTCCATTGCGCTTGGCCTCGCAGGGCCACCTGATCGAGGGGCCAGCCCTGCCAGTCAAGTTCAGAGAGGTGTTTGGAGGCGGTTTGCATGACAAAGCTACTTTCTTCAGTTGAGTGCTGTCATTTTAGTGAGGCAGGTGCCCTCAAGGCACTTCATCGCAGATCTGGCAAAGGGGGTTAAGGCGGGAGACGAAAAAACATGACTAAAACAGAAAAGCCTGATCGCCCTGATCGACGCTGATCGGTCAGAAAACCTGAAACTGTTCAACGCGGCATAGACAAAAAAAAACCCCGCAGAATTGCTTCTGCGGGGTGGTGTCTTGGGATAGGTTCCAGCGAACGATCATCCGTAACCCTCATGAATACTAGGTTTTCGTTTTTGTTGAACCGATTTGTTCCCCCATTTGTTCCCCCGTTTTGGTTTTGCTACCCCCTTTTTTTTCAGGTGTACATCGCACCCGCTGCCAGGCCATAGCAAGCAACTTATTTTTTTTGTGGTGGCGTGATTCCAACAGGTGGGCACAGGTC
>JBIKZP010000154.1:0-5887 GCA_044354655.1 Rhodoferax sp.
TGCGCTACTTGATTTCTTTGGGCGTGACGTCAATCACGTTGTCGTCCGCAGGCCTGGGCTTGGTGCCTGACAAGGTCCCGTCACTAGAACCTGGGGAACCCGGGAAGCCCGGGAAACCGTTGAAGCCCTCAAAACCGCGCCAGGCCGCGTGCCGCTTGAACTGAAACACCCAGGGCTGCACCGGCCGCCCCGTCAGGCGCGCCCAAGCCGCCTTGAGCAACCAGACCAGCAACAAGAGCACCGCCGCCGCCAGCAAGCTGGCCAAAAAGACCAGACCCAACACCGCCAGCAACAGACGAAAAATCAAACGCATAAAGAGTTCCTAAGCCCTGAAAAACATTTTCTGACAGGCCTTTAGCTTACAGCGCCTGCACCACACCCGCCACGCGGCGCAACACCGCGTAGGGAGGCAATCCCTGCAACATGCGCCGGCCATAACTTTGGCGCAGCAAACGCCGGTCGTAGCAAATGACCGTGGCATGGTCTTCTTCGGTGCGAATGGCACGCCCGGTCCATTGCAGCAACTTGATACCGGTGGCGGGAACCACCAGCTCAGAGAAGGGGTCGCGCCCCACGGTCTTCAGCCATTCGGCACGGGCTTCTTCCACCGGGTCGGACGGCGGGCTGAACGGCAGCTTGGCAATAAAAACGGTCTCGCACAACCGGCCCGGCAAGTCCAGCCCCTCACCAAAAGACTGCAGCCCAAAGATGACCGAGGGCTGCCCGGCCTCAACCCTGGCCTGGTGCGCCCCCAAAAGCCGGGCGCGCGACATTTGCCCTTGCACCAGCACGACCTCCAGGAGCCGTGGCGGCAAGGCATCAACCGCCGCGCGCATTTGCACGCGCGAAGTAAACAAGGCCAGCGCGCCGCGCGCCACCAACTGCAAATCAGCCATCAGTTCCTGCACCATTTCCTGGGTGAAGGCCTCGGCATTCTTCGGGTCGGTCTGGGTTTCCACCACAATCAGCTCGCCCTGGGTGCGGTAGTTGAAGGGGCTGGCCACTTCAAGCGTGCTCACGTGCGGCAGATGGTTCAAGCCGGCTTCCTGCAAGTAGTAATCAAAGCTGCCGCAGCTGGTGAGCGAGGCCGAGGTGATGACGGCGCCGCGCACCTGACTCCACAAATACTGGCGCAACAAGTCGCCCGGCACGATCGGGCAGGCATGCGCTGTGAGCACCACCAGGCCGGAGCTGCTGTCAGCCTTGAGCCACTTGGCCAGCGGTTGCGGCCCATGCTCCAGCATCAGGGTGCTGGTGCTCACCACCTGGGTCAAGCGCGGCGCCAACTGGCCCAGGCGGGCGTACATCAGCGAGTTGGGCAGGGCTTGCGCCGGGTCCTCCTTGGAGCGCAGCTTCAACTCGGCCCCCAGCGCCTCAAGGGCTTTGGACAAGCCACCCGAATGGCCCTGAATCAAAGCCATAGGCTCCAACAGCTGCACCGGCAGCACGCCCGCGCTGAAGCGGTGCACCCCCTCAAAACCAGCGCCGCTGCTTTTGAGATAGTCCATGAGCAAACGGCCCAGGTCCATCAAGGCGCCCTTGAGCTGTTGCGCCAGGGTGGTGACGTCTTGTTCCAGCGTCATCTGAATTTTTTCACTGACCTCCTGCAAAGCCTTGGGCAGTTTGTCAAGCCAGCGCAGGTTGGACAAATCCATGGCGCTGGAAAACTGGTCCAGCGCAACGGCCGGCAGATGGTGGCCTTCGTCAAACACCACCAGGCAGTTGTCCAGGTCGGGCAGGGTTTTCATGCCCAGCGAAGCCAGCACCAAGTCGTGGTTGGCCACAATTACATGGGCCTCGGCCAGCTTGGTGCGGGCGTTGTAATAGCTGCAATCGCGGTAGCGCGGGCAATGCCGCGCGGTGCAGGTATGGCGCTCAGCGGCGACGGTAGACCAGTCGCGCGGGTCAGGCTGCTCGGGCAGGGTGTCGCGGTCGCCGTCCCATTGATTGGCCGTCAGTGCTACCGCCAGGGCCTCATAGAGCTTGAAGCGCCGCTCCTGCGGGTCTTCGCCCTGCAATTGGCTGGTAAATGCGGCGCGAGGGGGCGGCGTGTCTTCGTCCGGCCCAAACAGGTCGTCGCCGGCGCTTTGTGCCGCTTCGGGGTCAAGCCCCACCAAGCGGTCAAGCTTGAACTTGCAGACATAGCGTCCGCGGCCTTTGGCCAGCGCAAACACAAAGGGCGTCTCCAGCACAGCGGCCAGCGCGGGCAAGTCCTTGGTCATTAACTGCTCTTGGAGCGCCACCGTGGCGGTAGAAATAATGACCCGGGTTTTGAGCGCCAGCGCCATCGCCACCATGGTGGAGGCATAGGCGGCCGACTTGCCCACCCCGGTGCCGGCCTGAATGACGGCAATGGCTCGCTCGGGCTTGGGGTGCTCACCCAGCGACACGCCTGCCATGGTCTGCGCAATGCGCTGCGCCATGTCACGCTGGCCGGGCCGAGAGCGAAAACCGGGGCTGGCGTTCACCATCTGGTCAAACGCAGCCAGCGCGGTGGCAGCCAGTTGTTCAGAATTCAAGTTCAAGTCCCTGCGCCAGGGAGAGGGCAATACATGTCATGGGGGGAAGTAAGAGGGGCAATTGATACCTGATGGTTGAGCGTCAAAGGCTGAGTGACTCCAGTGCAGTTGACCATTTTTCCGGTCAAAAAACCGGCTCTGAATGCAGAATAACCGACCTGGGTTACCTACACGCAGCCAGAGATCAGTCGTAGGACGCTATGCGGCAGTAATGGTCCATCATAGATACTTGGTTTTCGATCGTACACAGGCCCTCAGCCAGATTGTTGGTGAAGTTTTGGGTTTGTAAAAATAAACCCGGCTTGAAATCCAGATCCAATTGATCGTCACACGCAACAAACTCAATGGCAACACTGCCTCGCTTTTGTATCTGGAGTTTCTCCATCGGACGAAGAATCAGTCGATGGCTTTTGGTGAGCAACTCAACGCCCCAGCGCCCGGCACTTTCCCAGTTGGCCTGGTAACTAAACAGCGCACCGCCCTGACTCAACCCAGCGCCAGCATAGACAGAACCTGCAGGGTGCCAATCAAGACCGCCCGATGTATAGGTTGACATCTGTTCTGGACTTCCGCCCAAATAAAATGCCAGATCGACCACATGGGTAGAGTTGGCCAGGAACCAGCGCGCTTTGACACCGGGGGCTTTTGTCAGCTTTTCAATCTGGTGCGCCCACTCAGTGAACTCAAAATTAAATGAAGTCACTCCACCATCTTCCGCCACGATCTCCTGGGCTTTCAACACAGAAGAATAAAAGCGCCGGTTGTAGGCTACATAAATGGCTGCGCTGCATTCGTGGGCTTTCTGCTTCATAGCCATCATTTCCTGCATGTTTAAACCAGCAGGCTTTTCAACCAGAATTTTTTTGACGCCGTAGGCCAACAACTGCAGTGTGGTTTCATACAGTTTTTCGACCCCAACAGCCACTATGGCGTGTGATGGGATGGCTGGATTTTTAGCCAGATAAGGCGCCAGTCCCCCCGTAATGACTTCACATCCAGTGGCCTCGCTGCATGTTTTTGCCGATTGCTCTCCACGCCCCACAATTGTGAATTTCAACTCAAGTGCGCTCAACACTTTGACGTAATCAGCGGCCATGCCGCCAGACCCGACCAGCAATATATTCTTACTCATTGTTTTAATTTCTCAGGTAATCGGGCAAATATTAAATTTTTCTGTGCCCTGCCTATTGATGTGCGCCAGCAAACCGGTGACAAAAGGCAGATGCAACCGGGTCGCGTCCATCAAGGTAGGCAGGTCACATTGTCCTGTCGTCAATATATCTTCAGTGAACTTATTCGATAGCTCACTTTGAAAATAGACAATCTTTTCTTTTTCCTCCACCCATTTCCAATTGTTTTCTTGGGTGGCAAGCCTAAACCAGTTATTGGCTTCATCGATGACAACATGCAATGAATCCGAGCAAATAGTAATCAACACAGGCGATGCGGTTTCGTGGCAAAACAACTCAAAGCGATGTTTTCCGATGCGTCCTGCCAGGGCACCTGAAACCTCAATAAAACCTTGCCGCTTGCTATGAATAAGCCCCTCACTGAGCCCGGTGAAATTCAACGCCAACTGATCCTCACCTGTTAAAAAAGCCAGGTGGTCAATCATATGTAGGCCGTTACAGGCCAAACCCCAGGCACCACCCTGAACCTGGTAAGACACCTGGCTACTTGCTTGAAGTGACTGCCTGAGCTTTTTATAAAACGGGAACGACCTTCTCGGATGGTTGACCCACGCTTTGATGCCCCTGCTCTCCAGCAGAGACTGGACCGCCGGGTAGTCATCAGGCTTCTGAAAAAGCACCTTCTCCAACACCAGATTCTTGACGTTGTGAGCGGAGACGAGTTGACGAATGACATCAGCCCTGATATCTGCGTTTGTGGCGATGATGGCGAGGTCGACATCTTGTGAAACCTCGCTTAAAGAAGAATAAAAATGAACGCCAGAGATATTCGGATTTTCCGGCATCTCATTGAACCTTGCACGCGCGATGTCCAAGGAAGGCGGAAAAGGATCAACCACTTCTATTCTTGCCGAGAAGTTCACTTTGGATAAGGCCTGAAGGTGGCGGCTACCGAGTTGCCCAGCGCCAACCAATACCAGATTTTTCATTCAGATCTTTCATTTCTTGCGGTTGAAAAGATCGAGATGCTATCGCGAAATAGCCGGACGAAAAAGCAAACCGATCCGCGCTCTGACTAGGCGGGTCGAGCGCTGTGTTCCTTTTTGCCTTTTTGCCGGTCATCCAGCGCCTGGAGCAGAAAGTTGTCTGAAATTTGTTTCAAAGCGAGTAAACCACCTGGATTTTTCCAAAGCGATGGGTGCCTGCTGAAGGGGCGAGTTGGCTGATTTCATTGTCCCGGTGAACAATGGAGGCCCGGATTGAAAAAGGCATTCGGGTCCAGGCCAAACCGAGTTCCATGCGCATCACCAACGGCCTGGGCGTCACCACGTGCAGGTTTCCCGATGAGAAATAGCCGCCCTCCAAGCTGGCGTCATGCCCAACAGCACGCATTTCGGTGGTCCAAAAGGTGTGCAGTGTGGCTTGGTCTGGCAGGTCATTGAGCTTTCCCAAACGCACCCGAACAAAGGCCGTGGCGTCGGTGTGAATATTTCCAAACCGCCCTTTGACCCCCGGCTGCACATCCAGCCAGGGTTGCAGCGCTGTGCGTGCAAAGCCGTAATCACCGGCCAAAATCAATCCCAATTCAGTTTTCACCTGTGAATTCCACCCCTTAGGTGGGTTGCTGCCCCGAATCTTGTGGGCCGTACGCTGCAACCATTCACCGCCCGCACAAGGTCCGAGACAACCCACATCCAGCCCGAGAATCTGAAATGACCCATTCGTCAAATAGGCTGATTTGTCGGCCCCCACGTACAGCCAGGCGGCATACGGGTGATCCAGGGTTGACAGGGACAGCGCCTTTTTTTGCGTGCGGGATGGGGTGTACATCTCCTGTCCCACATGAAAACCGATGGCCAAGGACCGCTCGCTCTCATGGGTGATGGTGTGGCGCGTGTAGCGCAACCCCGAGGTGAAGAAGCCATCTCTTTTCTTGTTGAGAAACGTATCGTTCTCAACCACAAGTTCGAAACTTGTTTTTACCTCTGGCGAGCGGGTTGGCCATTCAAACGGCACCAGATCGGCCATGGTGTTTGCCTGCGCTTGGTTCAAGAACGGCAGCAGAACCGTCAAACAAACAAAGGCAGCGGCGTAATGGAGAAGTTTCATGGCGTGCGCCTGAAACAAGAGGTCTCCTAGGCTCGCCAATTATGCAATTTAAATTACAAATAATTTTGTAATTTTTAATAGTACCAACTATTTTTTTATCCACCCCTTGTTGGCCGTTCTTTCGGGTAC
>JBIKZP010000155.1:0-5879 GCA_044354655.1 Rhodoferax sp.
CTGGGCAAGCCCAGCGAGATCGCCTCCGTCATTGCCTGGTTAGCGTCAGAAGAAGGTGGTTACTCCACCGGTGCTGACTTCTCCGTCAACGGTGGTTTGCACATGGGTTGAGGTTCTGCCTCGGTCTTCAGAAAAACCCGCCTCTGGCGGGTTTTTTTTAGGCTGAACCCGGCCAGAGCGCTGACCTGCGGGGGCCTGGGTGCGCCCGGCAGTTCGCCTCTAAAATCATCGTTTTTAACACCGCCTGCGCGTCCCAAACCCCCCATGAAAACCTACGATCTTTACGCCATTGGCAACGCCCTGGTAGACGCTGAATACGAAGTCACCGACAGCCATTTGCAAACCATGGGCGTGGACAAGCGCCATATGACGCTGATTGATGACGTGCGCAAAGCCGAATTGCTGGGCCATGTGGACAAACTGCATGCGCGTCGCAGCGGTGGCGGCTCGGCGGGCAATACGGTGGTGGCCCTGGCGCAGTTGGGCGGACGGGCGTTTTACTCCTGCCGCGTGGCCGATGACGAGTTGGGCCATTTCTACAAGCAGGATTTACTGAACAACGGGGTGGACACCAACCTGAGCCACGCCCCTTTGCACGCGGGCCAGACGGGCAGTTGCATGGTGATGGTGACGCCGGACGCCGAGCGCAGCATGAGCACTTTTCTGGGCGCGACGGCTGATTTGGACCATACCGCCTTGCATGCGCAGGATATTGCGCGGGCCAAGGTCTATTACATGGAGGGCTACCTGGCCGCCTCGCCCAGCGGCTTGCAGGCTGCACTGCAAGGGCGCCAGATGGCCAAAGACGCGGGTGTGGCGCTGGCCACCACGCTGAGCGATGTGAGCATGATCAATTTTTGCCGCCCCGGGCTAGATGCCATCGTCGGCCAAGACCTGGACTATCTGTTTTGCAACGAAGAAGAGGCCCAGGTGTGGTGCGGTTCGCAAGACTTTGCTGTGATCTGCCAGCAAATGAGCCAACTGGCCCAAACGGTCTGTCTCACGCGCGGCCCCATGGGTTGCGTGGTGCTCAACGGCGCTCAACACACTGCGGTACCCGCTGCCCGGGTGCAAGCGCTGGACACCAACGGCGCGGGTGACATGTTTGCTGGGGCTTTTTTGTACGCGGTGACCCAGGGCCACAGCCATGCCGAGTCGGCCTGGCTGGCTAATCAGGCGGCAGCGCAAGTGGTCAGCCAGTACGGCAACCGGCTCACGCTGGCCGACATGGGCGC
Source organism: Rhodoferax sp. (assembly GCA_044354655.1). Lineage (GTDB taxonomy): Bacteria > Pseudomonadota > Gammaproteobacteria > Burkholderiales > Burkholderiaceae_C > Rhodoferax. The sequence goes on from JBIKZP010000155.1 coordinate 1,236, forward strand.
CCTTAAAACTCGTTTTGGCGCGTTTGTGGCGGCTTGAGGCTGACGTACCAGGGCATGGCCAGTTGGAGCCCAGCGGCCAGCCGGTGCGAGGGCGCATAGCCCAGCAGTTGGCGCGCTTTGCCAATGTCGGCCAGGCTGTGGCGCACATCGCCGGCACGGGCTTCACGGTAAACGGCAGGCTGCTCCTGCAGGCTTGGAAACGCGCTGCCCAGTAGCTGGCGAATTTGCGCATACAGCGCATTGAGCGTGGTGCGCTCCCCCACGGCAATGTTGTAGACCTGGTTCACGGCCTCCTTCGCGCTGACCGTGGCGGCGCGCAGATTGGCTTGCACCACGTTGTCTACAAAGCAAAAATCGCGGCTGGTTTCGCCATCGCCAAAGATGTTGACTGTGCGACCTGAGAGCATGGTGTTGATCCATTGCGGAATAACTGCCGCATAGGCGCCCAGCGGATCTTGCCTTGGGCCAAACACATTGAAATAGCGCAGCCCGATGCTGGGCAGGCCATAAGCGCGACCAAACACCTCGGCATACAACTCGTTGACATATTTGGTGACGGCATAGGGCGACAGGGGTTTGCCAATCTGGTCTTCCACCTTGGGCAGGCCCGGGTGGTCGCCGTAGGTGCTGCTGCTGGCGGCATAGACAAAGCGCTTAACCCGGGCATTGCGCGCCGCCACCAGCAGGTTCAAAAAGCCGCTGATGTTGACGGCGTTGGTAGTAACCGGGTCTTCCAGGCTGCGCGGCACGCTGCCCAGGGCGGCCTGGTGCAGCACGAAGTCGACGCCCTGACAGGCTAATTCGCAGTCTTTCTCCTCGCGGATGTCGCCCTCTATAAAGTTGAATTTAGCCCACTGTGCCGGGCTCACCAACGCTTGCACTTCGTCCAGATTGCGGGGGTGGCCGGTAGAGAAGTTGTCCAGTCCCACCACCGCTTGGTCCAGCTGGAGCAGGGCTTCGAGCAAGTTGCTGCCAATGAAGCCCGCCACACCCGTGATGAGCCAGGTGTTGGGCGCTTGGCGCAGTCGGTGCTGGAGGTCGGGTGGAAGGGTCATGGCAGGGGCTCAAAGCCACTGTAGCCAAGACCCCGTCACGCGGCTTGCGGGAAATCAAGCCAGCAAAGGTGGGCTGTCAAACTGTCTGAATATCAGACTGTTTGGGCTTCGATCTGGCTGCTCAGCGTCAGCCACTGCTCTTCAAGTGACTGCAACTCGTCGTTGACTAACTTCAGGCGTTTGCCTAGCTCGGCAATCTCTGACGGGTGGGCGGACTGGCCCAAATGCCCCTCCAGCGACGACCCTTCGCCGTTGAGCACCGCCATGCGGGCTTCAACCTCGTCGAGCTGGCGCTTGAGGGTGCTGGCCGAGCCAGTTTTGGGTTTGGCCGCCGGGACCGCCTGGGCCTTGCGCTCGGCCTTGGCGGCCGCGCTGCTGGCTTCTTTGATGGCTTCGCGCTGGCGTTTGGCTTCGTCCAGCAGGTAGCGTTGGTAGTCGTCTAGGTCGCCGTCAAACGGTTCTACACCGCCACGCGACACCATCCAGAATTCATCGCAGACGGAGCGCAGCAGGGCGCGGTCGTGGCTCACCAGCATCACCGTGCCTTCAAACTCGTTAAGCGCCATGGCCAAGGCTTCGCGGGTGGCCAGGTCCAGGTGGTTGGTGGGCTCGTCGAGCAGCAGCAAGTTAGGGCGCTGCCACACGATCATGCACAGCACCAGGCGCGCTTTTTCACCGCCGCTCATGCTGCCTACGGCTTGCTTGACCATGTCGCCGCTGAAGTTGAACTGGCCCAAAAAGCTGCGCAGGTCTTGTTCGCGCGTGGCTTGGCCGGCAATCTTGCCTTCGATGGTGAGCTTTTTTACCAGGTCAATCATGTGCTGCAGCGGCGTGTCAACCGGGCGCAGCACGTCGAGCTCTTGCTGGGCAAAGTAACCAATGTTCAGGCCTTTGCCCTCGGTCACCTCGCCGCCAATAGCCGCCAGGTCGCGCGCCACAGTTTTCACCAGGGTCGACTTGCCTTGACCGTTGGCGCCCAGAATACCGATGCGTTGCCCTGCCAGCACCGACTTGCTGACGTTTTGCACAATCACGGTAGGTGGCGTGCCCGCCGGCGAGCCTTCGGGCGCAGGGTAGCCAAAGCTCACGCCGCTCATGGACAGCATGGGGTTGGGCAGGTTGAGTGGCTCCTTGAACTCGAAAGTGAAGTCAGCTTCGGCCAACAGCGGGGCGACTTTTTCCATGCGGTCTAGCGCTTTGACGCGGCTTTGCGCCTGCTTGGCCTTGCTGGCCTGGGCCTTGAAGCGGGCAATGAACTTTTGCAAGTGGGCAATCTTGTCTTGCTGCTTGGAAAAAGCGTTCTGCTGCAGCGTCATTTGCTCGGCACGCATGTCTTCAAATTTGCTGTAGTTGCCGCCGTAGCGCAAGAGCTTGGCCGACTCGATGTGCAGGGTGACGTTGGTCACGGCGTCCAGAAACTCGCGGTCGTGGCTGATCACGATCATGGTGCCTTCGTATTTCTTCAGCCAGGCCTCCAGCCAGACCAGCGCGTCCAAGTCCAGGTGGTTGGTGGGCTCATCGAGCAGCAGCAGGTCAGACGGGCACATCAGCGCACGGGCGAGCTGCAGGCGCATGCGCCAGCCCCCGGAGAAGCTGTTGACCGGGTTGGTGAGTTCGGTGGTTTTGAAACCCAGGCCCAGGATCAGCGCCTGCGCACGGGCCGGGGCGTCATGTGCTCCGGCATCTTGCAACGCCATGTAGGCATTGGCCATGCGTTCGTAGTCCTCGGTGGCCTCGGAGGCGGTCACTTCCTGTTGGGCTGCCAGCAGGTTGACGTCGCCCTCGACCACAAAGTCGGTGGCTGCTTGATCGGTCTCGGGCATGTCCTGGGCCACTTGGCCCATGCGCCACTGCGTGGGAATGTAGTACTCGCCCGCGTCTTCATGCAGCGAGCCGTTGAGTAACGCAAACAATGACGATTTGCCCGCACCATTGCGCCCCACCAGGCCCACTTTTTCGCCGGGGTTGAGGGTGACGGAAGCGTTATCGAGCAACACCTTGGCGCTGCGCCGTAGGGTGACGTTTTTAAGAGTAATCACAGAGGTCTAACAAGTTGAAATAAAGGGTGGCAGCAAGAGGTGGCAGCTGGGGCGGGTCTTAACCCGACCTGACCGGTTCAATGACAGGTTCAGTGGCCGGTGACAAGTGCCTTGTGGGTTTTCATGAGCGCCTCGCGGGTCAGCACCAGCACCTGCTCTTCGCCGGCGCTGGTTTCCAGCCAGATGGCTTGCAGCCCGGGAAAGGCCGCTTCAAAGTGCTCTCGCTCGTTGCCGATTTCCAGCACCAGCACGCCGTGCATGCTCAGGCGCGCCGGGGCGTCGTGCAGCAGGCCGCGAATAAAGTCCATGCCGTCGCTGCCTCCGGCCAGCGCCAGCGCCGGTTCGGCCTGGTACTCGGCAGGCAGGGCAGCCATGCTCTGGCTGTTGACGTAAGGCGGGTTGCAAAGCATCAGGTCGTACGGACCCCGGAGCTTGTGCAGGCCGTCTTCGCAGTGCAGGGTGATGCGATGCTGCAAACCATGGTTGTCGACGTTGATGCGGGCCACGGCGAGCGCGTCGGCGCTGATGTCGGAGGCATCCACCACCACATCGGGGTAGACCATGGCGGCCAGCACGGCCAGGCTGCCGTTGCCGGTGCACAGGTCGAGCACGCGCTCGGTGGCGGTGCTCAGCCAGTAGTCAATGCTGCCGTTGACCAGCAACTCGGCAATAAAAGAGCGCGGCACGATGGCGCGCTCGTCGACATAAAACGCCACGCCCTGCAGCCAGGCTTCTCGGGTGAGGTAGGCGGCCGGTTGGCGCTGGCTGATGCGGGTGTGCACCAGCGCCTCGCACTTGGCTTGCTGCGCAGGGCTCACGGCCTGCTCGGCCACGCTGTGTGGCCCGTCCAGCGCGCAGTCCAGTGGCAGGCCCAACTGCCACAACACCAGCCAGGCGGCTTCGTCAAAAGCGTTGGCGGTGCCGTGGCCAAAGGCGACCCCGGCTTGCGTGAGCTGATGGGCGCTGGCCTCTATCTGTTCCAGGACGGTCATGCGCTTAAGCGCGCGTGCAGTTGATGCAGCACGCGGCAGTAAATGTTCTTGAGGGGCTCGATGTCGGCCACGGGAATGTTCTCGTTGATCTTATGGATGGTGGCGTTGGTGGGCCCCAGCTCAATCACCTGCGGGCAGTACTGGGCAATGAAGCGGCCGTCGCTGGTGCCACCGGTGGTGGACAGCACGGTGTCAATGCCAGTTTCGGTTTTGATGGCCGCCACCACGGCATCGACCAAGGTACCGGGTGTGGTCAGAAAAGGCCGGCCACCGAGCGTCCAGACCAGATCAAAGTCCAGACCATGCTGGTGCAGCACGGCTTCTAGCCGTTGCTGCAGGCTCTCGGGGCTTGATTCGGTGCAGAAGCGGAAGTTGAAGTCCACCACCAGCGCGCCAGGAATGACATTGCTCGCACCGGTGCCCCCGTGAATATTGCTGACCTGCCAGCTGGTGGGCTGGAAGAAGGCGTTGCCGGCGTCCCAGACCATGGCGGTCAGCTCGGCCAATGCGGGCGCAAACAGGTGAATCGGATTTTTAGCCAGGTGCGGGTAGGCAATA
>JBIKZP010000008.1:0-19089 GCA_044354655.1 Rhodoferax sp.
TCAGCATCCTTGCCCGCATCTTCCAGCGCTGCCTCGTCCAGCCCAAACTGCTCGGCCAGCCAGATGGCCGCGTCGGTGACCTGCGCCACCTGGCTGCGTTTGGCCAGCTCATGGCGGTAATCGGGCAAGCTTTTCAGCGTCCACTTGGCCAGCACGGGAATCTGATCGTCGCTGAAACCAGCGCGCTCGTTCATGCCGAAATGGCTGTTTTGCGGCATGGCGATCAGCGCCTTGAGCAGGTCTGATCCCCCTTTGGAGCGCGACAAAAAGGAGTTATCCCGCAGCAACACGGCGGCCTGGTGCAAATCACCGCCGGTGGCGTGCTCCAACTGCAAACTCACCAAATTAACCATCCGATCCTTGGCTTTTTCCAGGTCGGGGCGCAGGAACTCGTTGCCGAAATAGCGCGCAATTTGCACCATGCCCTTGGGCGCGTCGGTGCAAATGGCGTCGAGCTTGTCCTGGTTGATGAGACCGTGCTGCACGCCGTAAGCCAGCGCTTTTTCAAAAAACGGGCGGGCGTCAAACAGCGAAACGCCCGAAGGCGTGGCAGAAGTGCGGGCAGAGGCGGACAAATTAAGGGGTCTCCAGCAAGGGCTGTGCGGGCTAAATGGCCGACTCTTCGTCCGACTCCAGCACCGCAGGCGTGGCCTTGCCACGGTCGGTGTCGCCGGTTTCCACTTTGCCGTCGTCGTCTTCGTCGCTGCCTGCTGCGCTCTCGTCGTCGTCCAGGCCCAGGTCATGGGCACGGGCTTTGGCGCGCAACACAATCAGCATTTCAGAAAACAGGTCCGGGCATTCGTGGCGCAAAAGCCAGGCGGCCTGCATCCAGTCCTGGTCAGCCACTTCGTCAAGCTCCACACGCGGGCTCACGTAGGCGCTGGACAACAGCGCGGCCTCCGACAGCATCTCACCGTCATCTTCTGCGGTGTCAAACGTACCGCAGCGGGCAAAGGCTTCCACCCGGCTCCATTTTTCAGAAAAATAGTCGGCCAGCGCTTCACTGCCGCCCTCCAAATCACCAATGGCGGTCAAGAACTCGATGGGGTCAGCGTCTTCGCGAAAGATGATGGCGTTGACCATGCCGCGCAGGTGGGTGCGGGTCAGGTCTTTGTATTGCTTTTCAATCACCACGGCACGCGCAAACTGGGCCGGCGTGACCATGAGGTTGATGACCGACTCTTTGGAATTGTCGTACTCGCGAATCACGGCCAGAATATCTTTGGCGGGCAATTGCTCCAGCACCAGCATCAGGGCGGCGTCGCCTTCGGTGTCGGCCAGTTCTACCAGCGCCGACTCGGCGCCCACGATGTCGCCAGCGGCAATCAGGCTTTGGGTTTTGGTGATCAGGGCCAGGTGGTTTGTCATGGGGTTCTCTTCAGTCTTTACGGTCAAAGCCTTGCTCGACCATCCAGTCGGCACCAGCTTCTTCACGGGCACGGGCGTCGTCTTCGTCGCCGTCTTCTTCAGCGTTGTAGGCATTGCGCTCGTCCTGTTCGGCGTCGTCCTCGTCCTTGTCTTCGCTGTTAGCCGCACCAGTCGCAGCGCGCGTCTTGTCCGGGCGGCTGTACATGTACTCCAACCCGGCCGCCACGCTCATGAACCACTCGCCGGTGGGTTCTTTCACGATCACATCGGCCAGCGCCTGCGCCCAAGGGGTGAGCACCAGCGCGTCGGCCAGCACGTTCCAGCCTGGAAATTCGTCCGACTCCTGGGTCAGCAAGTGCTCCATGGCCGCGGGCGACTTGAACTGGAATCCTTGGTGAAACACCACCGCCACCATCTCCGGACTCAGGTCGAGCATGCTGAGCAAAAAGCCCAGCTCCTTGCGCCGCTCAGCTAGGCGCTGGCGCAGGACGTCGCGGCCGTCCGAGTCAAAGGTCATGTCGTCAATTTCGGCCTGGTAGGCCGAGCGCAGCTCGTGGAAAAAAGGAGAAATGCTCATGCGGTGGTCGGTTTCAAAATAAAGGGATCAAAGTCAGGATCAAACAATCTGGCTGAAGTAGTTCTGCCAAATGGTGCGCGCTGTCTCCAGCGGGTTGTCGAGCAGGTTGCGCCTGCGGTTGTCGTCATAAGCCTGGCGGCGGGCGTCGTCAGAGAGCACCTCATAGGCCTCCTGGACCTGGCGAAACCGCTGTGCCGCATCTGCCGCCGGGTTGCGGTCAGGATGGAAAAAAGAAGCTTTTTGCCGAAAGGCTTTTTTAACGTCGGCCAACGAGGCGGCGCTGTCCAGACCCAAAGCGGCGTAGTGGTCGGTCATGTGGGCGTGCGTTCAACCATAGGGTGCATGGCAGCGGCGGCGATGTCGAGCGAGCGCAAACGCAGCGCGGGGTCAAAAATATCGCAGACCAGCATGAATTCATCGGCCTGGGTCACACGCGCCAACTCGCTGAGGCCGCTGCGCACCGTGTCGGACCCGCCAATCACGGCGGCGGCCAGAAAGTCGGCAATGGCGCCGCGTTCATGGGGCTGCAGTTGCGCCATGTAGTGGGCTTGTGGCGGCTGCAAGCGGCGGCGACTGCCGGTCAATATGCCCAAGATGCGCTGGTAGGTGCTGCTGGCCAGAAAATCGGCTTCCTCGTCGGTTGGCGCCGCTATCAGCGGCACGCCAATCGCCACCCGGGGCTGGGCCAGCGTGGCCGAGGGCTTGAAACGGCTGCGGTAAACATCGAGCGCTTGCAACAGCAAGCCCGGTGCAAAGTGCGAGGCAAAGGCAAAGGACAGGCCGCGCTCGGCCGCCAAGCGGGCAGAGAACAGGCTGGAGCCCAGCAGCCAGATGGGCACATGGGTGCCGGCACCGGGCATGGCCACCAGGCGCTGGCCCGGTTGGGCGTCGCCCAGCAGGTATTGGAGTTCGAGCACGTCACGCGAGTAGTCGTCTTCGCTTTCGACACGGTCGCGGCGCAGGGCGCGCATGGTGGCGCCATCGGTGCCGGGGGCGCGACCCAGGCCCAGGTCAATGCGGCCGGGGTACAACTCGGCCAGGGTGCCAAAGGCTTCAGCCACCACCAGCGGCGCGTGGTTGGGCAGCATGATGCCGCCCGAGCCCACCCGAATGCGCTGGGTGCCGCCCGCAATATGCCCCACCAGCACCGCCGTGGCAGAACAGGCAATGCCCACCATGTTGTGGTGTTCAGCCAGCCAGTAGCGTTTGAAACCAAGCGACTCGGCGTGCTGAGCAGTACGCAAGGCCACGGCAATGGCGTCGGCCACCGAGGTGCCCTCACGCACCGAGACCAGGTCGAGCATGGACAGGGAGATATCTTGGAGTGCTTTCATAGGGGGTGATTGTCGTTGCTTGCCGCCTCGCGTGCCACGGCACGGACTTTGGCTGGCCTGGGGTACATCCTTGGGGTGCGGGTCTCGGGTTTGCGTTTCAAGTCGGTTGACCCGGCCGCTTGGGCACGGTGCCCGTGCGCAGGGGTTTGAGCAGGTCGGACAGGCCGTTGTGGTCAATCTCGTGCATGAGCGCCAGCAGGCGACCAATTTCGCCCTTGGGCACGCCTTCGCGCGCAAACCATTGCAGGTAATTGCCGGGCAAATCAGCCAGCAAACGGCCTTTGTATTTGCCAAAGGGCATGGTGCGCGTCACCAACAGTTGCAGGTCTTCGGAGTTCATAGCGGGTACGGCAAAGGGTTAGCCACCCGCGCGCTTGACCGTGAAGCCCTGCTTCTTGAGAGCCTCCATGACACGCTCCACATGGTCGCCCTGCACTTCAATCACGCCGTCTTTGACGGTGCCGCCCGAGCCGCAGGTGGCTTTAAGTTGCTTGCCTAGGGCGGTGAGCGCCTCGCTCTCCAGGGCCACCCCTTTGACCAAAGTCACCCCCTTGCCGGCGCGGCCCTTGGTCTCACGTGAAACGCGCACGATGCCGTCGCCTGCCGGCAAGGGCTTGGCGGTGCGGCACAGGCACTGGGCCAGGGGTTGGCGGCATACCGGGCACATGCGCCCACTGTCGGTGGAGTAGACAAGACCGCCAGTGGCTGGGCGAGATTTCATGGGGTGGGCTTTCCAGGTTCGGTGGGCTAGAGGGGGAGAAGATACCAGTTTGCAGCGCTTGCGCTCAGGGGCCGTGTGCCACAATAGTTTGCGCCATTGAGGTGTGTGTTCAACGTCTGTCTGTCTATCTGTCTATCTGTTTATCTGTTTATCTATCAGGATCAATTTCATGTCGCGTCAAAGTGTGTGGGCTACCAAGGTAGCGGCTCTGATTCAGGGGGGCAACGCGGCGGCGGCGCTGGCGCAGATCAAGGTGGCCCCCACGGTGAAAGACCTGAAAGACCTGCGCGCCTTGCTCATGGCCAGCAAGCTCATGGCCAAACACCCCAATGTGGATGCGGCCACGGCAGACCAGATCGTGGCGCTGTCGTCCCCCCGGCTGCACCGTTCGCCCTGAATATTTGCCGCTTCTTTTTTCACTTTTCCAGACGAGTTCGCGCTAAATAGCCAGCCGCTTTTGTGGCTGGGCTTCAGGCAATCAGGCTGAGGGCCTGCATGTAGTCAGACTGCACCATCAACGCGTCCCACACCGGCGCCGGGCTGCGCGGCAACAAGGCCAGCCGACGCTCTTCACTGAAGTCTTGAGGCTGCCACTGGCTTTTGAGCTGGGCTTCGGTCAGACCGTTGATCAATGCGTCCAAACCGGCGCCGCCGTTCAGTGACTGGTTGCACAACAACACCAGATCACAGCCGGCATGGAGCGCCGCCAAGGCGGCCTCGGTGTAGCTGACCTGCTGACCATCAATCAGCCGGGCACCGGCCATGGACAGATCGTCGCTGAAGATAGCGCCGCCAAAGCCGAGTTGGCCGCGCAAAATATCATTGAGCCATTTGCTGGAGAAACCGGCCGGGCGCGTGTCTACTTTGGGATAGATGACGTGCGCGGGCATCACGCTGGACAGGCTGTTGCCGAGCCAGCCGTAAGGGGCGGCGTCGTCTGCCAAAAGGGCTTTCAGGCTGCGTTTGTCCACCGGTACATCGGTATGCGAGTCGGCTTTCACACCCCCATGGCCAGGAAAGTGTTTGCCACAGTTGGCCATGCCGCTTTGCAGCAGACCGTGCATCAGGCTTTTGGCCAGCAGACTGACCACGCGCGGGTCACGCGCTAAGGCGCGGTCGCCAATCACGCTGCTCTCGCCAAAGTCCAGGTCAAGCACAGGCGTGAAGCTGAAGTCGACACCGCAGGCGCGCAACTCGGCGCCCAGCACGAAACCTGTGGCCGTGGCGGCGGCGGTGGCACGCATGGCGCCGCTGCCCGCAGCGCCCTTGCCGTCGTGGAACCACATGTCGCCCAAGGCCCGCATAGGGGGCAGGTGGGTAAAACCATCGGTTTTAAAGCGTTGTACGCGCCCGCCTTCGTGGTCCACGCAAATCAGCAGGTCATGGCGCACTTTTTTGATGGCGCGGCACAAGGCACTGAGTTGCTCGCGGTTCTGCCAGTTGCGGGCAAACAGGATGAGTCCGCCCACCAGCGGGTGTTTAAGGCGCTGTCGATCGGCCTGGCTCAGGGTCAGGCCGGCAATGTCAATGATGAGGGGGGCGTGTTGGCTCATGGGTGGTCTCGGTTGGCTGAGGACCGGCGCAATGGTGCACTGGCGCACAAGCTAGAAGAAAGGAAAAAGGGTTTCAGGGATTTTGTGTTTCCACCACGCAAAAGCTGGCGGCGTAGTCGGTCTCATCGGTCACACTGATGTGGGCCGACAAATGGCGCGCCTCAAACCAGTCCTTGAGCACCCCGTGCAGCACGATGGCCGGTTTGCCGCTGGGGAGTTTACTCACCTCGCACAGGCGCCAGGTCATAGGCATGACCATGCCTAGGCCTATGGCTTTGCTGAAAGCCTCCTTGGCGCTAAAGCGGGTGGCGAGGTAGCGAATGCCGCGCTCGGGCCAGCGCGCGCTGCGGGCTTGCCAGGTGGCGAACTCGGCCTCGCTCAAAATCTTATGGGCAAAGCGGTCACCATGGCGCGCCAGGCTCGCGCGAATGCGGCGCACATCGCAAATATCGGTGCCAATGCCGTAAATCAAAGCGGCCTCAAGCGTGGGCGTCAGTGATGCAGCGCACATAGGCCTGCACTGTGGCGCTGTAGCCCAGCTCCAGCGCGTCAGCAATCAGCGCATGGCCAATGGAGACTTCAGCCACGCCGGGCACTGCGCGAATGAAAGCGCTGAGGTTGTCACGGTTGAGGTCGTGGCCGGCGTTGACGCCCAAACCGGCGTCCAGCGCGGCCTGCGCGGCCTGCGCAAAACGGGCGAGTTGCGCGCCTTGCTCGTGGGTACCCCAGGCTGCGGCGTAGGGTTCGGTATAGAGCTCTACGCGGTCAGCGCCCACGGCTTTGGCGGCGGCCATGGCACCGGGATCGGCGTCCATGAACAGGCTCACGCGCACACCCCAGGCATGGGCCTGGGCAATGAGGGGTCGCAGGGCCGGCGCATCGGCGGGAAAGTTCCAGCCATGGTCGCTGGTGAACTGGCCTTGGGAATCTGGCACAAAGGTGACCTGGTGAACGGGTAGCTTGCTCGCCAGCAGATCGCGCACGCAGTCCATCAGATTGTGAAAGGGGTTGCCCTCGACGTTGAACTCACGGTCGGGCCAAGCCTGCATCAGCGTGGCCAGGTCGCGCACGTCGTCGGGGCGTATGTGGCGCTCATCGGGCCGCGGGTGCACCGTAATGCCGCCCGCGCCGGCTTGCAGGCACAAAGTGGCAGCGCGCGTGACGCTGGGAATCCCTAAGTGACGGGTGTTGCGCACCAGCGCCACTTTGTTGAGGTTGACAGAGAGCGATGAGGTTTTCATAAGGATTGAATGTCGATCATCATTTGCCGGGTACGCAAGGTGCCCACCCCGCAATGGTAATTGAGCAGGGCGCGCAGTTGCGGCTTGAGCTCAGCCATGACTTCAGCGCAGGCCCGCAGGGTGGCGGTGAAGGGCGCGTCATGCGCGATGGACGTTTGCAGGGCTTGCCACTGCGCGCCACTCAAACTGGAGCGGTCGCCCGGGTGGGTTTGGCGCAGGCCGCCTTCGGGCACCAGGGTGTAGCGGGTGTCGGGCACGAGCTCGAGCAAGGTCATGGTCTGGGCGTCGAGTTGCGGCAAGAGACCAATCTCGCGCAACAGCAGCAATTCAAAAGCGCGCAAGGCTGCCTGCAATACTTCGCCGTGGCCGGAGGCAATAACCTGCACCACGCTGGCGTACACATCAAACAGACCGGCATGCGGGTCATCACGCGCCAGCAGAATCATGAGCAGTTCATTGAGGTAGTAGCCCGACAAGAGCGCCTCGCCGGTGGGCATGACATGTCCGCCCTGCCATTCGGCGGCCTTGAGAGTGCGAATCTCGGCATCACCGCCAAAGGCAATGTGCAGGGCTTGCAGGGGCAGCAGTATGGGACGAAAGCTTGAACTCGGGCGCTTCACGCCCTTAGCCACCAGGGCAATGCGGCCGTAATGGCGCGTGAAAACTTCCAGAATCAGGCTGGACTCGCTCCAGTCATAGCGGTGCAGCAGGTAAGCGGGCTCGTCAGAAATACGCTTGGTAGCCACTCAAAGAATCACTCGTAGCCGAAAGAGCGCACCCGGGCTTCGTCATCGGCCCAACCGGAGCGTACTTTGACCCACATCTCGATGAAGACTTTGCAGTCAAGGGCTTTTTCCAGCTCGACGCGGGTTTCCATGCCAATGCGCTTGATGCGCTCGCCCTTGTCGCCAATGACCATGGCCTTGTGCGTGTCGCGCTCAACCACGATGGTGGCCGCTATGCGCAGCAGCCGTTTTTGCTTGCCCCGGCCCGCCTCTTCTTCAAACTTGTCGATGACGACCGTAGAGGTGTAGGGCAACTCATCACCCGTGAGGCGAAACAGTTTTTCTCGCACCGTCTCGGAGGCCAAAAACTTCTCACTGCGGTCTGTGAGTTCGTCCTGGGCATACCACCAGGCTTGCTCGGGCAGGTATTTCTCACAAATGCCCAACATGCGCTCAATGTCCTTGGCGTTTTTGGCCGACATGGGCACAAACTCGGCAAAGGCGTGGCGCTGTTGCATGTCTTGCAGCCAGGGCGCAATGTCGGCACGGCGCGTCACTTGGTCAAGCTTGTTGGCCACCAGCAGGGTGGGCACGTTCTTGCTCAGCAGGGCCAGCACTTTGGCGTCAGCCTGGTTGAACATGCCGGCTTCGACCACAAACAAAATCAGGTCCACATCGCCCACCGCGCCCATAACGGTTTTGTTGAGCGAGCGGTTCAGCGCGTTGTTGTGGCGGGTCTGAAAACCCGGCGTGTCCACAAACACAAACTGGGTGGCGCCGCGCGTGTGCATGCCCGTGATGCGGTGGCGTGTGGTTTGCGCCTTGCGCGAGGTAATGCTGATTTTTTGCCCCACCAGCGCGTTCATCAAGGTGGACTTGCCCACGTTGGGCTTGCCCACGATGGCCACCAGACCGCAACGCTGGCCTTCCACGGGCGCTTCAGGCGCTGCGGCGACGCGGCGCTCTTTGAGCATGCCCTGGATCAGGGTTTCCAGGTCTTCCTGCACTTCTGGCTGGGCCACGGCGGGGCTTGCATCAGGGCTTAACTTAGTGCTTAACTTAGGGCCGACCTTGGCGCTGGCTTTTTTAGCAGGCGTTTCTTTTTTAACTGGGGTTTCTTTTTTGGGGAAGGTGGCGTTCATGGTTTGACCTTTGCCTTGAGTGTTTGCAGCATCGCGGCAGCTGCGGCCTGTTCGCCAGCGCGGCGTGAACCGCCAATGCCGCGTTCCGAAAAGTTGAGTTCAATGATTTCACACTCGACGTCAAATGTTTGTTTGTGCGCCGCACCCAGGGTGGCCACCACACGGTACAGCGGCAGCTTCATCTTGCGGCCCTGCAACCATTCCTGCAACTCGGTCTTGGGGTCTTTGCCGATGGCGTCCATCTCGGGATTGATTTCCACCGCCTTGAACAAGCGGTGCACCAGCGCCTGCGCGGCGGGAAAGCCAGCATCCAGATACACCGCGCCAATCACGGCTTCAAGCGCATCGGCCAGGATGGAGGGACGTTTTTGCCCGCCAGAGCGCATTTCGCCTTCGCCCAGCCGAATCACATCCGGCAAGCCCAGCGCTTCAGACAACTGGTGCAGGGTGTCTTGCTTGACCAGGTTGGCGCGCACGCGGGACAAATCACCCTCAGGCAAGGCACTCAAACGCTGGTACAGCAAATCAGAAATGGCCAGACTCAGCACCGAGTCGCCCAAAAATTCGAGGCGCTCGTTGTGGTCCACCGAAAAGCTGCGGTGCGTAACGGCCTGGCTGAGCAAGGCTGGGGTTTTGAATTCATGCTGCAAGCGTTGTTGCAGCGCCATCAAACCTTCGTTCACAGCTTGCTACCTTCGCGCCCAGAAGGCAGGCACCCAAAGACTGAAATAAACCGACTCAATTGAATGAACCTATACGCTTGAGGTTGCCAAAATTCATCCAGACAAAGAAGGCTTTGCCGACAATATTTTTGTCGGGCACAAAGCCCCAATAGCGGGAGTCGAGCGAGTTGTCGCGGTTGTCACCCATCATGAAGTAGTGACCGGGCGGCACTTTGCAAACCACACCTTCTACGGTGTATTTGCAATTTTCCTTGAACGCGAACTCTTCCGCACCAGGCACAAAGGCCGGACGGTCGTCATCATTGAGCACGCGGTGCTTTTGCACGCCTAGGCTCTCTTCATACTGCTTGAAGTAGCGCATGGACTCGTCGTCAAAAAACTCAGGCACCGACACGGTGTTCACCACCTGGCCGTTGAGGGTCAGACGCTTGTTCAGGTAGGCCACTTCATCACCGGGCACACCCACCACACGCTTGATGTAATCGAGACTGGGCCTGGGGGGGTAGCGAAACACCATGACATCGCCGCGCTGGGGCGCCGTGCCATCGGTGAGTTTTTTATTGACCACAGGCAGACGAATGCCGTAGTGAAACTTGTTGACCAGAATCAGGTCGCCAATTTGGAGCGTGGGCACCATGGAGCCCGAAGGAATTTTGAAGGGCTCATACAGAAACGAGCGCATGAAAAACACCGCGACGATGACCGGGAACAGCCCGGCCGTCCAGTCCAGCCACCAGGGTTGCGCCAGCAGCAGGGCTTTGGCTTGTGCAATGTCACCGTCCACCTGCGCAATGCCCATCTTCTGCAAGTCAGCGCGGCGCTTGGCGGCCTCAACTTCCAGGACAGCAGCGGCCTTGCGTCGCTGGGGCAGGAAGTAAAAACGCTCAGCCAGCCAGTACAAACCGGTCACCACGGTAGCCATGAACAGCAGCAGGGCAAAGTTGCCCTCGAGGCTGCCAAAGTACCAGGCGCCGGCGTAGCCCACGAAGGCGGCCAGAATTAAAGAAGTCAGAACTTGCATTAACCGTCCACCTGCAAAATGGCCAGGAATGCCTCTTGCGGCACCTCGACCGAACCAATCTGTTTCATGCGTTTTTTGCCTTCTTTTTGTTTATCGAGCAGCTTGCGTTTGCGCGAAATGTCGCCGCCGTAACACTTGGCGATCACGTTCTTGCGCAGGGCTTTGATTGTCTCACGCGCGATGATGTTGGCCCCAATGGCGGCCTGTATGGCCACGTCAAACATCTGGCGTGAAATCACCTCACGCATCTTGGCCACCACGGCACGGCCGCGATACTGCGACTGGGTGCGGTGCACGATGATGGACAACGCGTCCACCTTCTCGCCATTGAGCAAAATATCGACCTTGACCACGTCTGCTGCTCGGTATTCCTTGAACTCGTAGTCCATGGAGGCGTAACCCCGAGAAACGGATTTGAGCTTGTCAAAGAAGTCCAGCACGATCTCGGCCAGTGGCATCTCGTAGGTGAGCATGACCTGACGGCCGTGGTAGGCCATGTTCATCTGCACGCCGCGCTTCTGATTGGCCAAGGTCATGACCGCGCCCACATAGTCTTGCGGCATATACAGGTGCACGGTCACGATGGGCTCGCGCACCTCATCGAGGCGGCCCTGGTCGGGCATCTTGGACGGGTTCTCGACCATCTTCACTTCACCGTCCACCGCGACCACTTGGTACACCACGCTGGGTGCCGTGGTGATCAGGTCCTGGTCAAACTCGCGCTCCAGGCGCTCCTGCACGATTTCCATGTGCAACAGGCCCAAAAAGCCGCAGCGAAAGCCAAAGCCCAGGGCTTGTGAAACCTCGGGCTCGTAATGCAGCGAGGCGTCGTTGAGCTTGAGTTTTTCAAGACTGTCGCGCAGACCTTCGTACTGGTTGGATTCGGTCGGGTACAAGCCGGCAAACACCTGGGGCTGGATTTCCTTGAAACCGGGCAGTGCCTCGGTGGCCGTGAACGCCAGGCCGCCCGTGCCGGGTTTGATCAGCGTGATGGTGTCACCCACCTTGGCCGCCTGCAGTTCGCGAATACCGGCAATGATGTAACCCACCTCGCCCGCTTCCAGCGACTCACGCGCTTCGTTGGCCGGTGTGAACACGCCCAAACTGTCGGCGTTGTAAGTGGTGCCAGTGGCCATCATCTTGATACGGTTGCCTTTGGCCAAGCGACCATCCACCACGCGCACCAGCATCACCACGCCCACATAGCTGTCGAACCAGCTGTCAACAATCATCGCGCGCAATGCGCCGTCCGGGTTGCCCTTGGGTGCCGGGATTCGCGCCACCACGGCTTCCAAAATCTCTTCGATGCCCAAGCCTGTTTTGGCCGAACAGGGAATGGCATCGGTAGCATCAATGCCAATCACATCTTCAATTTCAGCCTTGGCATTCTCTGGGTCGGCGTTGGGCAAATCCATTTTGTTGAGAACGGGCACAACCTCCACGCCCAACTCCAGCGCGGTGTAGCAATTGGCTACCGTCTGCGCTTCAACGCCCTGACTGGCGTCCACGACCAACAGCGCACCTTCACACGCAGACAGGGAGCGACTCACCTCATAAGAAAAATCGACATGCCCGGGCGTGTCGATCAAATTCAAGTTGTAAATCTTGCCGTCGAGGGCTTTGTATTTAAGTGCAGCGGTCTGCGCCTTGATGGTTATCCCACGTTCTTTTTCGATGTCCATCGAGTCCAGAACTTGGGCTTCCATCTCGCGCTCTTGCAAGCCACCGCAGCGCTGGATCAAGCGATCTGCCAATGTGGATTTGCCGTGGTCAATGTGCGCAATGATCGAGAAATTTCTGATGTGATTCATCAACGAGAACACTTAAGTGGTTGAATTAAAAAGGAGCAGGCAAGAAAAAAGGGCGCGTCAAATTCTGACGCGCCCTGAACCAACTATCTTTGGCAACTGCGAAGGTTGGAAGTTCATTGTAGGCAAAAAGCCCCAAACGTACAGTCCAAACAGCGGCCAACTGGAGTCGTTGCGGTGCAGCAACAAGAATTTTATACACAGCTTATTAACAATTTCAAGAAGGATATATCTGGACAACTTGTGGGTGAACTGTGGAGCACCTGTGGGGTTCTTCAATTCATCCCGTATTGTGGACTTCGGTCCATTCAATATGCCAGTAATCTAACTTGAGGAAGGCCTATTCTAACCAAAACAGTCGTAAGGCAATTTTAAAGTTAGTAGTCACAAACATAAATCGAATCAAAAGACGGGCAGAAAAAAATAGTTCTGCCCGTCCAATTGTTCAAAAATCCAACAAAAAAAGGCAAATCCCTGCCAAGTCATGGGGTCATCGCCGGGCTTGAAAGGCTTACTTGGAGGGTCGAATCATGGTGTATTGCGCCCAATCGCCACGCCGGAACATCACGCTGACCGCTTTGTTTTTGTCCAATTTAGCGACGGCCGCCTCGAACTCCTTGACATTGGCCACCTCAACATTGCCCAGAACAACGATCACATCGCCCTCACGCAAACCCGCGCGGGCAGCAGCCTCTACGGCAGCTTCAACCTTCACGCCACCTTTGAGACGAAATTCTTTTTTCTGCACCTCGCTGAGCTCACTCACGCTCAGGCCCAGCAATTGGGCTGCAGAAGATTGCTTGGGCTTCTCTTCTTTCTCCGGCGCTTTCTTGGTGGGTTTATCGGCTTCAATTTCGGCCACAGTCACCATCAAATCTTTGTAGCTACCACGGCGGAACACCGTCAGGCTGCTGCGGGTGCCTGGCTTGGTGGCGCCCACCACACGGGGTAGGTCGCTTGATTTTTCCACCACCTTGCCCTCAAATTTGGTGATGATGTCGCCCGCCTCAACCCCAGCCTTCTCCGCCGGAGAGCCCGATTCCACACCGCGCACCAACGCACCTTGCGCTTTGCCCAGGCCGCTGGCCTCAGCGATTTCTTTGGTGACTTGGTCAATCTGTACGCCGATTCGTCCGCGGGTCACACGCCCCGACACACGCAACTGCTCACTCACCCGGTAAGCCTCGTCCATGGGAATGGCAAACGAAATACCCATGGAGCCGCCCGAGCGTGAGTAAATTTGGCTGTTAACCCCCACCACCTCACCACGCATATTGATCAGCGGCCCGCCTGAGTTACCGGGATTGATGGCTACGTCGGTCTGTATGAAAGGCAAGTAGTCACCCGTGTCGCGCTGCTTGGCGCTGACGATACCTGCCGTGACCGTGTTGTCCAGGCCAAAGGGGGAACCAATGGCCATGACCCACTCGCCTACTTTGAGTCGGCTGACATCGCCCACCTTCACGGCGGGCAAGCCAGTAGCTTCAATTTTGAGCAGCGCGATGTCACTGCGCTTGTCGGCTCCGATGATTTTGGCCTTGAACTCGCGCTTGTCGGTCAAGGTCACAATGACTTCGTCCGCACCATCGACCACATGGGCATTGGTCATGACCATGCCATCGCTGGAGAGGATAAAGCCAGAACCCACGCCACGGGGTTGCTCTTCGTCTTGGGAGGGTGGGCGATTTCTGCGCGGTGCCTGACGCGGCACATTGGGCATGGGCAAGCCAAAGCGCTTGAAGAACTCCAGCATCTCCTCATCTGGGCCACCCGCATTGTCATTGGCTTTAACTTTTTCAAGGGTGCGTATATTGACCACTGACGGTCCGACCTGCTCCACCAGGTCGGTGAAGTCTGGCAGGGTTCGCTGCTGCGCGTAGACCGGGGCTGATGGCAACAAGGCCAAGGCACTTCCAAACGCCAACAGGCCTGACAGCGCATAGGCATTCAGTGTTTTGAAATTGATCGCGATCATCATGAGATTTCCTATAAAAACTTGAAACTCGAGGTCTTAAATAAGGCCTTACTTCTTGCGCTCAAGCCCCTGCGCAAAAACTGCCAATGTTTGCCAGGGCACTTCGCCTACGGCCGTGAGCCACCAGTCACCTTTGCGTTGTGTCAGCGTCGAGGTGGCGCCCATCACGGCATGGCCCACCTGCACATGGCGACGCGGGTCATAAGGCTCAATGAACAGGGACACCGAGGCCAGGCCGTCTGAAAAAATCCACTGCAATGTCGCCTCGGGTCGGCTACCTGCACCTGCCAGGGCTAACTGGCGAACAAAGCAATTCATAGAAACAAAGCCCGGCACGGCGGCCCCTAAAGCCCAGCCTTGCGCCGCAGCCGTGGTTTTTACCATCTCAGGCTTTTCCACCTGGTAGCCATCGGTTTGCGCCATCATGCGGCTCAACTTGTCCATGCTGACCGGCACATCAAGCCGCAATTCCGAGAAGGCAGACTGCTCCAACACGCGCCCTTGCGCATCCAGCGTCTGGAGTTTGACGACCAACCCGGTTTTCTTCTCGGTCCAGACCGCGTAGCCGTAGCGCAAACTGTCCAGCGGCAGCAACTGCACATGGTCCGTGGCGTAGCCGGCCACCCGTTCGCTACCAGCCGCCTTGAGGCGGTAAAACTGCGCAATGGCGGAGTTGCCCGAGTGCAAAAAATTAGGAAAGAGACCCAGCGACTCACGCTTTTCCACCAGCACCACACGACTCTCGGGAAAGAAGGTCATGACCTGGTCGTTGCGGCGAAAGATGGACCGCGCCAGCCCGGAGAGCGCTTCTATGCGTTCAATCTGCTGGTCGCCTTCACAGACATGCCAAATGCGGGCGCTGGCCATGGCGCCCGAAGCCGTCACCACAAAAGTACCCACATAGGCGCGGTGACGCGCTGATTCATGCAAGCGCACCAACCAATCCGCAAGATGGGACTCACCGGTTTTGACTTCTGGGGGCTGCATCGTGACGGGAACTGCCGTCTGCGCGAGCAAGGGCCAGGCAACGGCGCTCATCAGCAGCGCAAGCAGCATGCTCAGCAGCGACCTGACTGCCCATGGCAGACGCTGCGGATAGCGCTTGAATTCGCCCGTCAACGCGCTGCTCCCTCAAAGGTGGCATTGCGTAAAAAGCCAGCCGGTGTTTGCAAGGCGGAAGTACCGCCAAACTGTTTGTGGGCAGCCAACAAGGCATCCAGACGCGGATCCCGCATCATGACAAGGGGCTCGGCCTGGGCCAGGCTACCCGCCTGAGCGGCTTCAGCAGGGGACGGTTGAACGGGCACGGCCGTCTGAGCGAGTTGAGCGGCAGGTTGCTCCCGCTGAAAACTGCCCAGCAGCGTCCAACCCGTCAATACAACAGCGGCGAACGAGGCAGCCAAGCCCAAACCCTTCCAAGAAAAGAAGGTGTCGTTGGCACTGGTGTGTTGCAGCTTTGTTTCAGCGCCTGTTTCAGCAGGCACTGCAGAAATGGCTGTTGCCATCTCTTGAAATGGCACCAACTTGTCGGTCCTGTCAGCCCTGTCAGTCATGTCGGTCTGCTGCAGGCCCAGGCGCAGGCGCTGCAGAAAAGCAGCGTCACGGCCGCAGCCCTGTGTCTCGCCGGTGCGCAGCACCTCGCCCACCACGTGGTAGGTGTGCCAACTGGCCCGCGCGACCTCAGCGTGAGCTAACCAGTCGACCGTGCTGGCAAACGCCTCGCCCTTTAATTGACCGTCCACCAGGGCAGAGACAAGTTCAGCCTGGCTGCCAGGTTCTTGCGTCATATCTTGTGTCTTCATGTCCATTTCTATGCGTCCTACCAGCGCTTGCCGTTTTGTTTTTCAAGCATCGGCTTCACTTTGGCGGATATAGCCTCCCTGGCTCTAAAAATGCGGGACCTGACGGTGCCTATGGGGCAATTCATGATGCCGGAAATATCTTCATAACTTAAACCTTCAATTTCACGCAGTACCAAGGCCTGGCGCAAATCTTCTGGCAGGGCCGCCATGGCAGCATTCACAGCCATCGCAATTTCCTTGGCCGCCAGCACAGACTCGGGCGTCTCGTCTGTACTTGGTTCCGCTTCGCGAGAAAAAGTTTCATCTCCGTCGTCATCGACTGGGCGAATGGGTTGCGAAATACTTTGGTCGCGCTTGACTTCCAGCAGAAACTTCTTGGCGGTGTTGACGGCTATGCGGTAAAGCCAGGTGTAAAACTGCGCGTCGCCCCTGAATTGGTGCAGCGCACGGTAGGCACGTATGAAAGTTTCCTGGGCGATGTCGTCCACCAGGTCCACATCGCGCACCATGCGACCAATCAGGCGCTGCACACGGCGTTGGTATTTCAAGACAAGCAACTCAAAAGCGCCCTGGTCTCCTGCCACGGTGCGCTGCACCAGCAGCAAGTCACTGTCATTGGCGGCGTTGTCCTGCCGGTTATTACTGGACTGGGGCGTGTCGCTCATAGGTACGGCCCTGCCGGGTGCGCCGTCGCCTCTTGGTCTCGTAAGCGGCCCTGATGCGCAAAAACTGCGCGGCGCAAGTCTTGCCAGCGTGCAGACCGGGTGTTCTGCTCGGGCCAGAGCCATAAGGGCGCTCCCGTTTCAGGCCGCAAGCAAAGCAGCAGCACCTTCTGCAGGTCCAGATGAACGCTCAAAGTGCCCCAGGATTCAACCGCCGTGCGGGTTTCTGTCCAACACCAGACTTGCCCATCCCAGCGCAAACGGCCCACGGGGCTGCGTTGCCAGTTCAACCCGGCCCAGAAACCGGTCAGCACAAGACACAGCGCCAATAGCCCCTGGCGCCAGTCAAGCACCCCGGGCGCCAGGCACCACATCAGCTCAACCAGCAGACCCGCAAAGATCAGCACGCCAAGAAGACCGGCCTGAAATTGCGAACGCCCCACCGGATAAGTTACCGCTGGGGCGTTGTGCATGGTGAAATCAAACAGCCTGTGAGGGTTTGAACTTGATTCGGGCCATCAAGGGGCGCGTTTGAAAACGAGTGAGCCGTTGGTGCCGCCAAATCCGAAGTTGTTTTTCAGAGCCACATCAATCTTCATGTCGCGTGCTGTGTTGGCGCAGTAGTCCAGGTCGCACTCGGGGTCTTGGTTGAAGATATTGATAGTGGGTGGGCTCTTTTGGTGATGCAAGGCCAGCACCGTAAAGATCGACTCAATGCCACCGGCACCGCCAAGCAGGTGGCCGGTCATGGACTTGGTGGAATTCACCACGGTCTTTTTGGCATGGTCGCCCAAGGCGGCTTTGATGGCGTTGGTTTCGTTCAAGTCCCCCAAAGGCGTGGACGTTCCGTGCGCATTGAGGTAATCAATCTGGTCGGCATTGACCCCGGCGTTACGCATGGCGCCCACCATCGCACGGCGCGGACCATCCATATTGGGGGCAGTCATGTGGCCCGCGTCGCCGCTCATGCCAAAACCCGCCAATTCGGCGTAAATTTTGGCGCCGCGGGCTTTGGCGTGTTCATATTCTTCAAGCACCATGACGCCAGCGCCTTCACCCAGTACAAAGCCATCACGGTCTTTGTCCCAGGGACGCGAGGCTGTGGTGGGGTCATCATTGCGGGTGCTCAAGGCGCGCATGGCGGCAAAGCCACCCACCCCCAAAGGCGAGACCGTGGCTTCGGAGCCACCGGCCACCATGACGTCAGCGTCGCCGTATTCAATCATGCGACCTGCTTCACCAATGCAGTGCAAGCCCGTGGTGCAAGCAGTGACGATAGCCAGATTCGGCCCTTTGAAACCATAACGTATCGACACATGACCAGCAATCATGTTCACGATGGTGGAGGGAACAAAAAATGGGGAGATTCGGCGAGCGCCACGCTGCATGTATTCGGCATGCACACTCTCGATCATGGGCAGACCGCCAATGCCAGAGCCAATCAAACAACCGATACGGTTGGCCAACTCATCATCAAGCGCCTCGCCAACGGGCAAACCGGCATCGGCGACAGCCTGACTTGCAGCGGCAATGCCGTAATGGATAAAAGTATCCATGGTCCGGGCTTCTTTGGAGCCCATGTAGGCCTCAAGGTCAAAGCCCTTGATTTCGCCTGCAATTTTGCAAGAAAAGCTGGACGCATCAAACTTGGTGATCAGATCAATGCCGGATTTTCCGGCCAGCAAATTGGCCCAGGCCTCTGACACCGTGTTACCCACGGGGCTGATACAACCCAAACCAGTTACTACAACGCGACGACGGGACATAAGTGTTTTCAACCAGTGGTTCGTCTGAAAAAAGCCGCCAAAGGCGGCATCAAGCAAGCCAGGCAGACTGCGCTGTTAAAGAGCTCCGTCCGCCGCGGTCTATGCCAAGGTGCTTTGGCACCCCTGGCAAAAGACTTAGGCTTTTTTGTGGGTGTTAGCGTAATCGATGGCGTTTTGTACGGTCGTGATTTTCTCTGCGTCTTCGTCAGGAATTTCAATGCCGAACTCGTCTTCGAGGGCCATGACCAGCTCAACGGTATCCAGGGAGTCAGCGCCCAGATCGGCCACAAAGGCTTTTTCGCTGGTGACTTGGGACTCTTCTACACCGAGTTGTTCGGCTATGATTTTTTTGACGCGTGCTTCGATATCGCTCATGGGTTCCCTCAGAGGGTTGTAAATGAATCCGTGATTTTAGCCGGCCTTCGGATGAATTCCTCAAACCAGCTGCCGAACGGATAAATCGGCTTTATTTTGGGTGACCTAGACACAGGCCTGCCCGCTCAGGCCATGAACATACCGCCATTGACGTGCAGTTCCTGGCCGGTCACATAACCGGCCTGGGGCGAGGCCAGATAGGCGACGGCGTGGGCTATGTCGCTGGGCTGGCCCAACTGACCCAAAGGAATTTGAGCCATCAGCGCCTTGTGCTGCTCTTCGGGCAAACCAGCCGTCATGTCGGTGGCGATAAAGCCGGGGGCCACACAATTCACC
>JBIKZP010000156.1:0-5863 GCA_044354655.1 Rhodoferax sp.
AGGCCATGAGCATGGTGTTGTTGGGGCCGGGGGTGATGGAACTGGACAGAATAAACAGGCTGGCTGCCATGAGCAGTGCGGGGGTCATGGTGTGGCCTTTGTTGCAACGGGCCCACCCGTAAAGCGTTTGCCCAAGAATACCGCAGCCACCACGGCCAGTGCGAAGCCCAGGGTGAGCAGGTCCAGGGACTCGCCCAGCAGCGGTACGGCGGCGGCGATGGAGATAAACGGCTGCAGTAACTGCACTTGACTGACGCGCAACGCGCCGCCAATGGCCAGGCCACGGTACCAGGCAAAAAACCCCATCCACATGGAAAACAGGCCGACATACAACAGGCTGGCCCAGGCCGACCAGTTGAGCGCATGGTCGGGCCAGGTGAGCCAGGCGCCAGGCAGCGTCAGTGGCAGGGCCAGCACGCAAACCCAGCAGATGACGCGCTCAGCTCCCAGTGCAGGGGTAACTTGCGCGCCATAGATGTAACCCAGTGCGGCGGCCAGCACGGCGCCTATGAGCAGCAGGTCGGCCCATTCCATGGCAAAGCCGTGGCCCATTTGCTGCGCGCGCAGCAAGGAATAAGCGACCACCAGCAGGCCGCCCAAAGTGGCACACACCCAGAAGCCCAGGCGGGCTCGCTGGTGCAGCACCCAAGCTGCCATGGCCGCCGTGACCAGCGGCAGGAGCGCGGTGATGACGGCGGCGTGGCTGGCGCTCACGCTGCGCAGGGCATAGCCCAGTAACAGCGGGTAGCCAATGGCGTTGCCCAGCAAAGCCATGAGCAGAGGTTTGCGTTGTGCGGGAGTGGGCAGGGGTGCCCGCGTGGCCAGCAGTACGCCGATGGACAGCACGCCGGCCAGGGCGGCACGACCGAAGGTGACAAACCAAGGGGACATTTGCGGGTTGGCGGGGGTGCCCACGGCCAGTCGTGTCATGGGCAGCGTGAGCGCAAAGATGAAGACACCGAGCAAACCCAGCCAGAGGCCAAGGCGTGCGTTGTGTGCGCTGGGAGCAGTGTCGTGCATGGGGGATTCTTAAAAGGTGGCCATCCAGCCGGCGGTCGCGGTCAGAACGGCGGCCATGATGCGGTTGAACCAGCGCAGGCGAGCGCCGGTTTGCGCCGGGCCACTGAGCCAGTCGCGCAGCAGTGAGCCAATGAGGGCGTAGGTGAGGTTGCTGAAAAAGCCGAAGGCTAGCATGAGCGGCAGAATTTGGACAAATCGCGCGGCCCCATCGGCGCGTCCGGCGAGCCAACCAGCCACCACGGTGAGGGCCAGCATCCAGGCTTTGATGTTGAGAAATTGCAGCAAAACGCCCTGAAAGAAGGTGACTTGCAACTGGGCAGCATTAACTTGGGACATGGTGCTGGAGCGTGCCAGTTTGAGTGCCAGCCAGAGTAAATAACCCACACCCATGACTTGTATACCCATGCGCAGCGGGGGCAGTGCCACGACCATGGTGCCTACACCGCCTGCGCAGGCGCTGAACAGCAGCCCCCAGCCCACTGGTACGGCGAACACAAAACGCATGGCGTGCCGAAGCCCGAGGTTGGCAGCCAGAGCGGTCGACAGCGTGGTGTTGGGTCCGGGCGTGAAGCTGGCGGCGGTGCACAAGGCCATCAGGGCAGTGAATTCAACGGGGGTCATGGTCTTGACTTTAATGGTGAAACCAGCACACTACAAGTACAGTTTATAAAACAATTTTTCAATCTGTATTGTCTTGTAAATCAGCACAATCGGGTACTTCAAGAAAACAGGCGAAGCAAA
Source organism: Rhodoferax sp. (assembly GCA_044354655.1). Classification (GTDB taxonomy): domain Bacteria; phylum Pseudomonadota; class Gammaproteobacteria; order Burkholderiales; family Burkholderiaceae_C; genus Rhodoferax. The sequence continues at coordinate 1,762 of JBIKZP010000156.1, forward strand.
CGCCAGGTCGACAGCCAGGAGGATCTCATGCTGCTTAAAACCCGGACCTTGTCATTGACAGAACAGTTGGCCGAGCGGCTGGCTGAGCGTATTCGCAGTCGGCTACTGGCCCCAGGGGCGCGCCTGGCCTCGGTGCGACTGTGTGCGTTGCAGCAGGGGGTGAGCCCGTCCACGGTGGTGGCGGCCTACGACAAGTTACTGGCACAAGGCTTGGTGGAGGCGCGGCGCAACCGGGGGTTTTATGTGCGGCAAGTGCCCACCACGCCGGACTACGCCGATGCAGGCTTGATGGTTGTCCGTGAGACCAGCGCGCTCGAGCGCACTGGTGGGCAGGCGACGCCCGTGCATCAGGTGCCCGTCCATGCCACGGCCCTGATACGCGGCATGTTCCATGGGGTGAGCGACAAGCCGCAGCCGGGTTTGGGTGCGTTTCCGGCGGACTGGCTGAGCACCAGTTTTCTGGGCACGGCTTTGCGCCGGGTGACGCAGCAAGGTTCTTTGTCGGCGCTGTCTCTGCAATACGGTGAGCCGGCGGGGGATATGGGGTTGCGACAAGCGCTGTCTCAAAAACTCATGGGCATCAATGTGCAGGCGAGTGCGCAGCAGATCATCACCACGCTGGGTGCCACGCACGGACTCGATGTGGTGAGTCGTACCCTGCTGACAGCGGGTGATTACGTGATGGTGGAGGAGCCAGGTTGGGCGGTGGAGTTTGCGCGGTTGGAGGCGCTGGGCATGCGCATCTTGCCGGTGCCGCGCGGCCCTAAGGGGCCTGATCTGGAGGTGATGGCGCGGTATTGCGCGCTGCACGCGCCCAAGTTGTTTGTCAGCGTGAGCGTGTTGCACAACCCGACAGGATTTTGCCTTTCACCGAGTAGCGCACATCGCGTACTGCAGTTGGCCAATGCGAATAATTTTTATATTGTGGAGGACGATACCTACAGCCACCTGGCGCCCGAGCATGCCACCCGCTTGTGCGCGCTGGACGGGCTGCAACGCACGATCTATGTCAGCGGGTTTTCCAAAATTCTGGCGCCAGGCTGGCGCGTGGGCTATGTGGTGGCGCCGCAGGCATTGGTAGAGCGGCTCATAGACACCAAGTTACTGTCCACGCTGACGACGCCGGCCTTGTTGGAGAAAGCCTTGGCCTGGTGCATCGAGCAGGGGCAACTGCGACGCCATGCCGAGCGTGTTCGTACCCGGCTGGAACTGGCGCGGGCGCGAAGCGTCAAGCTGGCGCTGGCTGCGGGTTGCACGTTCCACGCGCCTCCGGCGGGTTTGTTTGGCTGGGTGGATACCGGGGTAGACACGGATGCGCTGGCGCAGCGTATGCTGGACCGGGGATATTTGTTGGCGCCGGGGGCCTTGTTTCACGCCAGTCGCCAGCCCAGTACGCTGATGCGCATCAACTTCTGCACCACGCAAGAGGCGCAGTTTTGGGACGATTTCTCGCTCATCCGGGCTGAGTTGTGAAAGACGCGTGCCAGGCCCCATGCCCGGTGAGGGCTATTCAGGCGCCAGACAGTTCTTCCCAGCGTGCCAGCGCGTTCAGCAGTTCATCGTCGATGGCCGCATCACGTTTATAGAGAGCAGTAGCGCGGGTTGGATCTTTGGTGTAAAGGTTCGGGTCGGCGAGCTCGGTGCGCAATAGCGCTTGTTCTTGTTCTAGGGTTTCAATCTTTGCGGGCAGGGCGTCGAGCTCGCGCTGCTCTTTGTTGCCCAGCTTCTTCGCTTGGGCGGCTGTTGGGGCTGTAGTCTTGATCTCAGGGAGGACTTTGGCTGCGCTTTTGGTGGCGCTCTTGGCCGCTGTCGTGCTGGCAGGGAGCGCGGCATTTTGAATGTCGCGTGTGCGTTTTGACTGGATCAGCCAGTCTTGTACGCCACCTTCGTATTCTCGCCACAGACCTTTGCCTTCGCAGGCAATGGTGCTGGTCACCACGTTATCCAGAAAGGTGCGGTCGTGGCTGACCAGGAAGACGGTGCCTTCGTAGTTTTGCAACAGGTCTTCGAGCAGTTCCAGCGTGTCGATGTCCAGGTCGTTGGTCGGCTCGTCGAGCACCAGTACGTTCGCAGGGCGAGCAAACAGGCGGGCCAGCAGCAAGCGGTTGCGTTCGCCGCCTGAGAGTGAGCGCACCGGGGAGTTGGCACGTGCGGGCGAAAAGAGGAAGTCGCTGAGGTAGCTTTTGACGTGTTTGCGTTGGTTGCCAATTTCAATCCACTCGCTGCCTGGGCTGATGAAGTTCTCCAGCGTGGAATCCAGGTCGAGCGCATTACGCATTTGGTCAAAGTAGGCCACTTGCAGGTTGGCACCCTGACGGACCTTGCCACTGTCGGCAGCCAGCTCGCCCAGGATCAGTTTAAGCAGTGTGGTCTTGCCCGCACCATTGGGGCCGAGCAGGCCTACTTTGTCACCGCGCAAGATCGTGGCGCTGAAGTCTTTGACAATGAGCTTGTCGCCGAAGGACAGGCAGACATCGGTCAATTCGGACACCAACTTGCCACCCAAAGCGCCCGAGGCAACGTCCATGCGAACGCTGCCTACGGCATCGCGGCGCGCGGTGTGACTTGCACGCAGGGCTTCGAGCCGAACAATACGGCTTTGGCTACGGGTGCGGCGTGCCTCTACGCCCTTGCGGACCCACACTTCTTCTTGCGCCAGTAATTTGTCGGCCTTAGCGCTGATGACGGCTTCTTGCGCCAGTTGCTCTTCTTTCTGAAGCACGTACTGGGCAAAATTTCCGGGGTACGAGCTTAAATGCCCTCGGTCCAGTTCGACTATGCGGGTCGCCACCCGGTCCAGGAAAGATCGGTCATGGGTGATCGTGACGACGCTGCCTTTGAAATCAATCAGCAACTCTTCGAGCCACTCGATGGAATCAAGATCAAGGTGGTTGGTGGGTTCATCAAGTAATAGAACATCAGGCTGTGCCACCAGTGCCTGTGCCAAAGCGACGCGTTTTTTGGTGCCGCCTGAAAGGGTGCTGATGATGGCGTCCTGGTCTAAGTGCAGACGGTGAAGAGTTTCTGTGACGCGCTGTTCCCAGTTCCAGCCGTCTTGCGCCTCAATCTCACTTTGCAGGGCATCCAGATCGCCAACGCCAGTGCAATATTGCTCAATCAAATCAATAACACGGGCAATGCCCGCACTGGCGGCCACGAAAACAGTAGCGTTCTGATCTAGAACGGGCTCCTGCGCCACAAAAGCCAAGCGCAAGTTTTGTTGAAATTGCAAAGTGCCGTCGTCGGCCTTTTCAAGGCCACCAAGGATCTTGAGAAAAGAGGACTTGCCAGCACCGTTGCGGCCAATCAGGCCAACGCGCTCACCAGTTTCGAGCGCGAAATCAGTGTGGTCAAGAAGGGGAACGTGGCCAAAGGCCAGTTGAGCATTGAGGAATGTAATGAGTGCCATGTGTATTGCGATTATCCCTTGCACGCCCACAGCCCTAAGGAATACGAGGAAAGCAGAAGTGGTAGCTTGGCGAACGACTCATGCGGCGAGAAAAACCGGGGGCGAAAACAGATTTGGAAGCTGGGCGAGCCCATCTTTGTTTAATATTTAGAAAAGAAAGGCCGGAGCTTGATCTTCCCGTGCTATAGTCGAGGGCTTCGCTTCTGAAGGTAGATCTTCGGAAGAAAATGGAAAGCAGTCTAAAAACTGCAAACTTAAACGAAGAAATAAGTTGCTGAAATTTTGTTTTGCTTCAAAATAAAATTACAAAAATTTTGACAGACGTGCAAAAAACGTGTCATAATACAAGGCTTCGCTGATCACAGTGAAGCAAGCAGAAAGAGGCTGAGAAGCTCGATTTGTTGATCATTAAAAACTTACAGCCGATAAGCGTGGGCGTTTGAAGGCAATTGCCAAGTTCTTCGGAACTAAGTCTTAACTGACTTACAAACGCTCATGAAGTAAAAAAGATATGAAACTCAGAAATGAGGTTCGTGTCGATTCCAATTTATGAGTTGCTCGAAAGGGCAAAAAATTCAAGATCGAACTATAGAGTTTGATCCTGGCTCAGATTGAACGCTGGCGGCATGCCTTACACATGCAAGTCGAACGGCAGCACGGGAGCAATCCTGGTGGCGAGTGGCGAACGGGTGA
>JBIKZP010000157.1:0-5813 GCA_044354655.1 Rhodoferax sp.
ACCCAGACGTGTGACCCAGACGTGTGACCCCGACGTGTGACCCCGACCCGAAACCCGGAGATGACCTATGGCCCAGGATGTGATTGCTGTTTACCCCGGCACCTTTGACCCGATCACGCTCGGGCACGAAGACTTGCTGCGCCGCGCCACCGGTCTGTTTGACCGCGTCATCGTGGCGGTGGCCGCCGGTCACCATAAAAAAACCCTGTTCACCTTGGACGAGCGCATGGCCATGGTGGGCCAGGCCATGCAGGCTTACCCACAGGTGCAGGTGGCCAGCTTCTCGGGGCTGATGCGTGACTTTGTGCTGGCCCACGGCGCCCGTGTGATGGTGCGGGGCTTGCGCTCTGCCACCGATTTTGACTACGAGTACCAACTCGCCGGCATGAACCGCAGCCTGATGGCCGATGTAGAGACGGTGTTCATGACACCCAGCAGCCAGTACCAGTTTCTGTCTAGCACCTACGTGCGGGAAATCTCCACGCTGGGCGGTGACGTGGCGCAATTCGTTTCGCCCGAGGTGGGGCAACGCTTGGCCGACAAATTGAAAAGCCGCTCAGCGAACTGAGCGGCTTACCAGTTTGGGGGCACTGGCTAGTGGCCCCAGGCTAAGCGCTTAGGCCCAAGACAGGGCCGACAAATCGTTCACAAATATTGGCATGTCTTTCCACAAACCCTTGAGGTTTTTGTGGGCCACGCTGACCCACTGCGGTTGGTACAAAAAGGCGTTCGCCGCATCGTTGGCCAGCAGGCGCTGCGCTTCGCCCAGCAGTTTGGCGCGATCAGCGGCACGGGGCGAATTCTGAATCTTGTCAAACAGCGCGTTGAACTGGGCTGACTCGTAGCCCCAGTAGTAGCCGGGTTTGGCGTAGTTGCCCAGGTCAAACGGTTCCACGTGGGAGATGATGGTCAGGTCGTAGTTCTTGTTGGTAAAGGTGCCGCTGAGCCACTGCGCCCATTCCACGTTTTCGATCTTCACCACAATACCGACCTTGGCGAGTTGCGCGGCGATCACCTCACCCCCCTGGCGGGCGTAGGGCGCAGGCGGCAGTTTCAGGCTCAGTTCCAGCGGCGTTTTGATGCCCGCCTCGGCCAGCAGAGCTTTGGCTTTCTCAGGGTTGTAGGGGTTGATGCCGGTGGTGTCCACATAACCAAAGGCGCCTGGCACGTAGTGGCTGCCGATGGGCTGGCCGTAGCCGTCAGCACCGCCTTCAATGACGGCCTTGCGGTCAATGGCTGCAGCAATGGCGCGGCGCACACGCACGTCATCTAGCGGTTTTTTCTTGTTGTTGATGGCCAGTATGGTCTTGGCCCGCGAGCCGCTCACCAGCACCTGGAACTTGGGGTTGGCCTTGAACTGCGCCACGCTGCGTGGCGTGACGCGCACAAACGCATCCACATCGCCGGCCAGCAAGGCCGCCACCTGCGCCGCCGGGTCGCTGATGAAGCGAAAGGTGGCTTTGTTGAGCTTGATGCTGGAGGCGCCGCGGTAGCCGGGCCATTTGCTCAGGGTGACCGAGGCGCCCTTGTTCCAGGCAGAGAGCTGGAAGGGGCCGGTGCCCACGGGTTGTGTGGCGTTGTTGTCGGCGCTTTTGGGCTCGACGATGATGGCGGTGGCCTGGCCCATGAGGAAAAGAAAGTCGGGGTCCAGCGCCTTGTTCAAAATCACCACCGTCAGCTCGTCGATGACGGCTACGCGCTCCATGCTGGCAAAGGTGCGCTTGTCTTTGTTGGTGCTTTTCTCGGCAGCAGCGCGTTCGAAAGAAAATTTCACCGCCTGGGCGTTGCACGGTTCACCATTTTGAAACTTGACGCCGGGACGCAGCTTGAAGGTGTAGGTTTTGAGGTCGGGTGAGACTTCCCAGCTTTGGGCCAGCAGCGGAGTGACGCTGCCGTCGCTGTTGATCTTGGTCAGCGTTTCATAAATGTTGTAGAGCGTGACCTCGGCAATGGCGGAGGCCGCGCCGCTGGTGGGGTCCAGCCCGGTGGGCTCCAGGGTCATGGCCAGCGTGACGCTGTCTTTTTTGACTTGTGCCAAGGCGGCCAGGGGCAGTGTGGGCAGGCTGGCCAGGGCGGCGCTGGTGGCGGCGCGGCTCAGAAGGTGGCGGCGATGGATCATGGGGCGGCTCCGTTGAGGTGGTCGGTGCTGAAGTGGCAAGCAACCCAGTGCTTGTCCGCCAAAGCGGTCAGATTGGGGCGCATTTCATCACAAACTGAAGTGGCCTGAGGGCAATGGGGTGCATAGGGGCAGGCACTGGCTGCCGTGCCCGCAGGCATGACGCGTGGACTGAGCGGGGCGCTTCGGCGACGCTGGCCGGGCGTGGGCCTCGGAAAAATCCGTGGCACAGCGGCCAGCAGGGCGCGGGTGTAGGGGTGGGCAGCGTTTTTAAACAGGGTGTCGGGCGAGCCTTGTTCGACGATGCGGCCCTGGTAAATGACGGCCACTTCATCGCACATATGGTTCACCACGGCCAGGTCATGGCTGATGAGTAAGTAGGTCAGCCCGAGTTGCTGCGCCAGGTCTTGCATCAGGTTGAGCACCTGGGCTTGCACCGAGACATCGAGCGCGCTGACTGGCTCGTCGGCCACCACCAACCGGGGGCGGGTAATCAGGGCGCGGGCCATGGCAACGCGCTGGCGCTGGCCGCCGGAGAACTCATGGGGAAACTTGTCCAGGTCGCTGGCACGCAAGCCCACCGCCTGCAGCATGTCGGCGGCTTGTGCGCGTTGCTCGGCGGCGCTGCTGGGGGGCAGCATGGACAAGGGCTCGGTCACGATCTTCAGCACGGTCTGGCGCGGGTCTAACGAGCCGTAAGGGTCTTGAAAAACCATTTGAAAGTCGCGCCGCGCGCTGCGCAGGGCAGCAGGCGAGAGCTGGTGGAGGTTTTGCCCCATGAATTCGACGCTGCCTGAACTGGGGGCTTCCAGCGCCATCACCAGCCGCGCCAGGGTGGACTTGCCCGAGCCCGACTCGCCCACCACGCCCAAGTGCCGGCCTGCCGTCATGCGCAGATTCACACCCTGTAAAGCGTGTACCACGGGCGGTGTGGCCCACAGGTGCTCGCGCGCCAGCGTGTAACTGCGGGTGAGTTGCTGCAGGTGCAGCAGGTCGGGCTGGGGCGTCATGGCTCTGGGGGTAATTGGTCTTGTCGCAGGCAACTGGCTTGGTGCTGGTTGGGGGTCGTGCCCCAGTCGCGCAAGGTGGGGCGGGTCTGGGTGCAGGCTGGTTCGGCCCAGGCGCAGCGGTCATGAAAGGGGCAACCGGCGGGCAGCTGCAGCAGTTCAGGCACCTGGCCGGGGATGGTGTGCAGCCGTTGTCCGCGCGGTGTGCCCAGCTGGGGTCGCGCATTGAAAAGACCGCGCGTGTAGGGGTGCACGCGTTGCGCAAAAACGCTGTCGGTGGGGCCGCTTTCCATCACGCTGCCGCCGTACATGACCAGCATGCGTTGGGCGTTCTGGGCAATCACCCCCAGGTCGTGTGAGATCAGCAGCAGCGCCATGCCGCGTTCTTGCACCAGGTCGGCGATCAGATCGAGGATTTGCGCTTGCAAGGTCACGTCCAGCGCGGTGGTGGGTTCGTCGGCAATCAGCAGATCGGGCTCGCAGGCCAAGGCCATGGCGATGGTGATGCGCTGGCGTTGGCCGCCGGAGAATTGGTGGGGGTAGGCGTCAACCCGGCGCGCGGCGTCGGCAATGCCGACCCGCTCCAACAGCGCCACGGCTTGGCGACGGGCGGGGGCCGCGGCCAGACGGCGGTGCAGGCGCAGCGGTTCGGCCACCTGCTGGCCGATGGTTTGCACCGGGTTCAGCGCGGTCATGGGTTCTTGAAACACCATGCCCACACGGTTGCCGCGCAGGTCTTGCAGCTGGGTATCGGCCAGGCCCACCAGTTCCTGCTGGTCAAAGCGAATGCTGCCGCTGACCTGCGCGTGGTCTGGCAACAAGCCCATCAGTGCCAGGGCCGTCAAGGATTTACCGCACCCTGACTCGCCCACCAGCCCCAGCGTCTCGCCGCGCGCCAGCGTGAAGCTGAGGTCGCGCACGGCCGTGGCGGGTCCCTGGCGGGTTTGCAGTTGCACGTTGAGGTTCTTGACGTCGAGCAGGGCCATGTGGGTGGGTACGTTGGTGCTTGAAGCGGAGGTGATTTAGCGATGGCGCACCAGGCGCGGGTCCAGCAGGTCACGCAGGCCGTCGCCGATGAGGTTCAGGCCGAGCACGGTCAGCGCAATGGCCAGACCGGGGAACACCGCCAGCAGCGGGGCCTGGAACATCAGGGTTTGGGCTTCGGCCAGCATGCGGCCCCAGGACGGTTGCGGTGCCTGGGTGCCCAGCCCCAGATACGACAACGCGGCCTCAGCCAGAATCGCCAAGGCGAACTGGATGGTGGCCTGCACAATCAGCAGCGACTGCAGGTTGGGCAGCACGTGGTCCAGCGTGATGCGCCACGGACCTTTGCCACAGGCACGGGCGGCCAGCACATAGTCGCGCGACCAAATGGCCTGGGCCGAGCCCCGGGTGATGCGCGCAAACACCGGAATGTTGAAAATGCCAATGGCCACCATGGCATTGAGCATGCCCGCGCCAAAGACAGCCGTCATCATGATGGCCGACAGCACGGCAGGAAAGGCAAAGGTGAAGTCGGTCAGGCGCATGATCAGCTCTTCTGGCCAACCGCCCCGCGCCGCTGCCCACAGGCCCAGCGCACTGCCCGTGACCAGCCCCAGCGTCACCGCCACCAGGCCGACCGCGATGGAGTGCCGCGCGCCCACCAGCAACATGGCGCTGACGTCGCGGCCAAAGGGGTCGGTGCCCAACCAGTGTTGCCAGTTGGGCGTTTGCAGCTTGGCCGCCATGTCAATCTCATAGGGTGACCACGGCGTCCAAAACCAGGACAAGGCGGCCGCCAGCAGCACCAGCGCCGTCAGGCTCAGGCCGACGGTAAAACTGCGGTGCTGTAGGGCCCGTGACCAGAAGTGCACAGGCAGGGGGGCTTTCAAGGCGCCCGTCATGGCCGGGCTGCTTTCACGCGCGGGTCCACCACGGCGTAGAGCACGTCCACCAAAAAATTGACCAGGATGACCAAGGCTGCGAGCAACAAAACACAGTTGCGCACCACGATCAGGTCGCGGTTGGCAATGGCCTGAAAAATCAGCCGCCCCAGGCCGGGCAGGTAAAACACGTTTTCAACCACGATGGTGCCCGCCAGCAGGTTGGCAAATTGCAGGCCCATCACGGTCATGATGGGAACCATGGCGTTGCGCAGCACATGGCGCCACAGGGTGGCGCGGCGTGACAGGCCTTTGGCCCGGGCGGTGCGCACAAAGTCTTCTTGCAGCACGTCGAGCACGGCCGAGCGGGTGATGCGCGCCAGAATGGCGGCCTGCACCACCGCCAGCGCCAATGCCGGTAACAGCAGCGATTGCAGCGAGCCCAGCACGTCTTCACCCCAGCCGGGAAAGCCGCCTGCGGGCAGCCATTGGAGGTGAACAGAGAACAGCAAAATCAGCAGAATGGCAAACCAGAAGTTGGGCACGGCAATGCCGAGTTGGGCCAGGCCCATCAGCCCGGTATCGCCTAGGCGGTTGTGGTGAGAGGCGGCGTACATGCCAGCGGCCAGGGCCAGTCCGGTGGTCAGTGTCATGGCCAGCACGGCCAGCGGCACGGTGAGCGCTAGGCGCTCTAAAACCAGGTCAAGCACGGGGCTGCTGTAGGCATGGCTCATGCCCCAGTCACCCACCAGCAAACCGCCCAGCCAGTGGCCGTAGCGCTCCAGTGGCGGGCGGTCCAGCCCGAGCTTGCTGGCCATGGCCTGC
>JBIKZP010000158.1:0-5806 GCA_044354655.1 Rhodoferax sp.
CTGTTGGTACTGGGCAGAGGCTTCGAGCACGTCCACCCAGCCTTTGAGTTGGTCGGTCAAGGTGGCTGGATTCAGGTGTAAAGGGGCGATGGCATGGGTGTTTGAGGCCAGCAGCCCACCCTCGGCTACCGGAAAAAACTTGGACAAACTGGCGGTTGAATAATCGCCCCAAGCGCCAACTGGCCGGTCGCCGGCCTGGCCAAAGTAGCTGTGGGCGCAGTCTTCAATCAGGCGAATGTGGTGCAGGTCGCACCACTGCCGAACGGCGGCCAGCGATTGCGGTAGCCCGAAGTAGTGCGAAACCAGCATGGCTTGCGCCTGCCGGGCGGTCTGCGCGGAGATCGCGTCAAGCTGCGGCAAGCCATTGGCTTGCAAACCGAAGTAGGCCACCTTCAATTGGGCAAGCACCACCGGCGCCACCATGGACGGGCAGTGGTAACTGGGCACCAGCACGGTACTGCCACGGGGCAGTTGCAGTTGCAACAGGGCTTGGTAAATAGCCGCCCGCCCACTGGTGGTGAACGCGGTGTGCGGCAGGTCTTCGATGCACGGCAAGACTGATGCTTGGCTGCGCTGGAAGCTGGACCAGCCCAGCGTGGGGCCACGGGGTAGACCGCGTGGCGGCCCATTCTGCGCACCCTGTGCAGCAGGCGACGAGTTCATCAGTGAAGTCAGCAGCGGTGGGTTGGCCATGCTCATTCGCTAGCCGGGTTGGCTGCGGGTTCGGCGCTTGAAGCAGAAGGTTCGCGCCATTGCCCCACCTTGCTGAGTTGCTCGCGCAAGCCGGTCTGCGTCACGCCCAAAGCCAGGGCGGTGTGGGCTTGTACCCGGGCTTTTTCATACAGACCTTGGTCAAAATAATGCAGGCCTAAGTTGTAGTGGGTGACGCCGTTGTCTTTGGCGTAGCCCACCGCCCGGTCGAGTTGTTGGCTGGCCTTCAATGTGTCTTGCTGGCTGTAAAGGTATTGCGAATACAGCATGCGAACCACCGAGTCATCCGGGCGAAACAGCAGAGCGCGCTCAAACCAGCAGGTGACGGTGTAACGCGAGCCACTGGGCTGTGTTGTTTTTTCCCGTTTTCCCAGACGAACCATGGCCAACAGGGCGCGGTGGTTGTTGGGAATGGCGCGCAAGGTGTAGTCAATGTCTGCCCCGGGCCGCACACTGGTGGTGCCACGAATCAGCGCCTCCACCTCGGGTGTGAAATGCGCGCCCACCACAATGGCCTGCTTGTCGCGGTCGGTGCGGTAGTCAAAGGGGCCGTACTGACCCTGCGCCACCAAGGGCCCGCATTGCCAGTCTGCATTTTGTGCAGATGCGCAGGCGCTGAAACACAGCATGGCCCAGCAGATGAGGGGGGCGGCTGGCTTGAAACTGGTTAAGGGGTGCATGGTTGACCTGAGGCGTAGAGGGGAAGGTTCGGGCTGGAACTGGGGCTTGCGTCACCAAGCGGTGCGTGGTTTGTCACCTGGTGCTGCAGCCAATCGAGGGTCAGGTGCGCCACGGTCTGGCGTGCTTGCTGACTGGAAAACGTGTGGTTGGCATCGGGCAGGTGCGCGTAGCGCAGTCGCGGATGCGCCCAGGCTTTGGACCAGGCAAGGTCGCTTTGGCTGACATCTAAAAATTCTTTGGCCACCAGGTCTTGGCCACTTAAAACCAGCAGCAAAGAGCCCGGGAAGTCTTGCCAGGCCAAGGCCATCTTGTCTTGAAATGAAGCGGGGCTGCGCGGGCTTGTGCGCGTGAACACCCGCTTGAAATTAGTCAACGCGTGCAGCAGGCTTTTCACGCTCACGCGGGCCTGGAGCAGTTTCAACCAAAACTCTTTGTCCGTTAAACGCTGGCGGTAATAGTGTTTGAGTTGTGCGCGAGCCAAGGTGGTGGGCGAGCGAACCCAGGGGTTGAGCAGGCACAGCCCTGCCAGGCGTGCATCGTGCGTGGCCTGGGCGAAAAGCAGGGCGGCAGACGCACCATCGCACAAACCCCAGAGCACGACGTGTTTCAGGGCAGGCTGGTGCTGTTGAAGCGCATCTAGGGCGGCGCCAATGGCTGGCGCGGTGTCCTGAAAGTCCTGCAGCGCACCGGCACTGTCGCCCATGCCGGCAAAATCAAAACGCAACACGGGGTAACCGGCTGCTGCCAGGGTGCGGGCCAGCAACACAAACTGCCGGTGGCTACCCACCCGGTATTGCGGCCCACCCACCACCACGATGACGCCGGTGTCAGAAGCTTGGTGGGGAGCTGCCAAAACGCCCAGCAGAAGTCGGCTTGGCGGGCCAAAGTGGAAAGCTTTTTCGCTGAAGGTCATGCCGCACGCACTCCGCTCAGAGGTCGCGTAGTGCCACGCTCCAGCGCGGCCAGGGACGCCGTAATCAGAGCCGGGGCAGTTTCAATGTCGCTGCTCTGCCAGAACAAGGGACCTTGCACCAAGTACACATCAACGGGGTGGCCGTAGCGACGCCATGCACTAGCGCCGGCGCGTGTGGCCGCGCTAGGCTCAGCTTTGGGGGCCATGGATAAATCAAACCACTGAACGCTGGGCTGATGCGTTGAAATGACTTCTGTATCGGCCATGCCTGTAGCGCCAGTGGGGATAAGTTGGGCGTTTTCCAGGCCACCGGCCAGGGCTGCCGACAAGGTATAGCCGGCAATCTCAACTGAGGTGCCTTGGGCCAACTGCTGACGAACCGCGGCCATGTCAGACCCCGCATGGACCGCTTGTAGGTTCCCGGCCCATCTGAGGCGTAAAAAATGGTTCAGCACCTGTTGGCCTGACAAGGCGGGTTGCCAAAAAATGAAATGGCAGTCGAGTTGATGTTGCGCGGCGGCGGCGGCGGCCAGCAAGCATCCGGCACGCAAACCCCAGAGCCAAAGCGGGGGCTGCTTGTCACCGGCGGCAGCGGGGTAGTGTTCACGCAACCAGGCGCTTGCCACCTGCACGTCGCTGATCCAGCCCAGCCAGCTGGCAGTTTCAAAATCACCCGAGCTGTCACCGCAGCCCTGCAAGTCGACTTGCAGCACGGCAAAGCCTGCCTCTGAAAATGCACGAGCCCCCAGAGCCGCCATGTGGCGCGACTTGTTCATCTCTTCAGCCAAGGGGTGAAGGTACAGGCACAGCCCACGCACCGGCCCAGTGCTTACCGGGTAGTGCAAACAGAAACGGCTGCCATCAGGCTGCTGCAAAAAGAACGCGTCAGGCGGCTTCGCCATGGGGCGTCAATGGGCTAACTTCAGGGCGACGAAATCGCTCAGCGACCCGACAGTCTCAAAGATCTGGCCACTGATTTCATCGTCGTTCAGCACAATGTCAAATTGCTCTTCAATGCCGCTGATCAGCGCGATGACGGCCATGGAATCAAGTTCGGGCAAGGCGCCTAGCAAAGGGGTCTCGCGCTTGAAAAAGTGGGTCTGGCCATTGAGGCTCAAGGCCTGGTCCAGCACGCGAAGCACCTCATGTGTGATGTCCAAAATTTCAATCTCCATGCGGACGGGTGGCCGCTGTGAATGAATTTTAGAAAGCAAAGAATACAGAAAGCTGTGAAGTAATCGTCGGTTTTGGCCTTTCTTGCAAGGCGTTGAAGGCATATAAATAATGACATGAATCAACCCCTACTTTTACCTGACCTGGTGGCCCTCGCGGCCAGCCGTAGACCCCACGCCATCGCCTTGTCCAGCCACGGCGAGACCATGAACTATGAAACCCTGGCGCTGCAAATTCAGCAGTTTTCGTCATGCCTGATGGCGCTGGGACTGCAACGCGGGGAGCGTGTGGCGGTGTACTTGGAAAAGCGTTTTGAAACCGTGATTGCGTGTTTTGGCGCTGCGGCGGCGGGCGCTGTTTTTGTGCCCGTCAACCCGGTGCTGAAAGCCGAACAGGTCGCACACATCTTGCAGGACTGCAACGTGCGCGTGTTGGTGACCTCGGCCAAGCGGCTGCAAACGCTGCAAGCGGTGTTACCCATTTGCACCGATGTGGCCCACCTCCTGCTTGTGGATGAGGCCGATGCAACGGTGTCTTTTCAACCCAGGGTTCCCGGTCAGCAACTGACCTGGTCTGCCCTGGGCCAGAGCCCGCTACGCAAGCCCCACCGCGTGATCGACCAGGACATGGCGGCGATTCTCTACACCTCAGGGAGTACGGGCAAACCCAAGGGCGTGGTGCTGTCGCACCGCAACCTGGTGGCCGGTGCGGTGAGCGTGGCTTCTTACCTGGAGAACCAGGCAGACGACACCTTGCTGGCCGTGCTGCCCCTGTCGTTTGATGCCGGCTTCAGCCAGTTAACCACGGCCTTTCATGCCGGCGCGCGTGTGGTGCTGCTCAATTATTTGCTGCCGCAAGATGTGCTGCGCACGCTGGTGACAGAACGGGTGACCGGGCTGACGGCCGTGCCGCCTTTGTACATCCAGTTGTCGCAGCAGACGTGGCCTGAAGGCGTTGGACAACACCTGCGGTATTTTGCCAATACGGGGGGCCGCATGCCGCGTGAAACGCTGGGCCGCATCCGAGCCCAGGTGCCCCAGGCGCTGCCCTTTTTGATGTACGGTTTGACCGAGTCCTTCCGCTCTACCTATTTGCCTCCCGAAGACGTGGACAGGCGCCCAGACTCTATTGGCAAAGCCATTCCCAATGCTGAAATTCTGGTGCTGCGTGAAGACGGCACGCCGTGCGCGGCCGATGAGCCAGGCGAATTGGTGCACCGTGGCGCCTTGGTGGGCTTGGGGTATTGGAATGATGCGGAGAAAACGGCTGAACGTTACAAAGTGTTGACGCCGCAGTCGACCGGGCAGCCGCCGGGCTTGCCCTTGCCTGAATACGCGGTGTTCTCGGGCGACACCGTCAGGCGCGATGCGCAGGGTTTTCTCTATTTTGTGGGACGGCGCGACGAAATGATTAAGTCATCCGGCTACCGGGTCAGTCCAACCGAGGTGGAGGAAGTGCTTTACGCCTCCCAATGGATTGCCGAGTGCGTAGCCTTTGGCACACCGCACCCCGATAAGGGCCAGGAAATACAGGTGGTAGCCAGCCTGGCCGTGGGCCAGGACGAGTCGGTGTTGGCCGCTTTGTACGCGCTATGCCGCCAGCAGATGCCGCCCTATATGGTGCCGGCCCGCATCTCATTGGTGCGGGGCCCCTTGCCCCGCAATGCCAACGGAAAAATAGACCGCAAGCAGCTGGCTGCTGCGGGGGTACAGGCCGATGGAACGCCGGCCCGGTCCAACGCACAGACCAGCGGGGAGTGCTTGCATGCCACACCCTAAGCCGCAGCCCGTACATGCCGTGATGGACCAGTTTGCCGTGCAAGGAGGGCAGTTGATGGTGGGGGGGGAGCGCTTGTCTACCCTGGTGGCGCGGGTGGGGCAAACGCCGTTTTATGTGTACGACCGCGCGGTGCTGCAAGCACGCATGGTGGCGTTGCGCAGCCAGTTGCCGGCCACGCTCAAAATTCACTATGCCATCAAGGCCAACCCCATGCCTGCGCTGGTGGGGTTCATGGCGGGCTTGGTGGATGGCCTGGATGTGGCGTCTGCCGGTGAACTCAAGGTGGCACTTGATGCCGGTGTTAGCCCGCGCGAGATCAGCTTTGCCGGGCCTGGCAAAAGGCTTTCTGAATTGCGCCAGGCGGTGGCAGCCCGTGTGCTGATCAACCTAGAATCATTTCGAGAAGTGGCTGCCCTGGAGAAAATTGCCAACGAGTTGGGTTTGGCGGCGCGCGTGGCGGTGCGGATCAACCCGGACTTTGAGTTGAAAAGCTCGGGCATGCGAATGGGTGGTGGCCCCAAACCCTTTGGGGTGGACGCTGAAGAAGTT
>JBIKZP010000159.1:0-5697 GCA_044354655.1 Rhodoferax sp.
GTCCACTATTGGCCTGTCGGCACTGGGCTATGGCCGTGGCGGTGTGCGCATCACCGGCGGCGAGGTGTTCTTGCAGGGACGCGATATTTTGCAAGGCGGCGCTGCAGGTTTGCGCGCTTTGCGCGGCAAGCAAGTGGCCTATGTGGCGCAATCGGCGGCGGCAGCTTTCAACCCGGCGCACCGCATTCTGTCGCAGGTGGTGGAGGCCTCTCTGCACCATGGCATGGGCAACCGCGCGCAAGCGCAGGCGCGGGCGCTGGCCTTGTTTGAAAAGTTGGGCCTGCCCGACCCCGAGAATTTTGGACAACGTTTTCCGCACCAGGTGTCGGGTGGACAGTTGCAGCGCGCCATGACGGCCATGGCTTTGTGCGCGCAACCTGACCTGATTGTGTTTGACGAGCCCACCACCGCACTGGATGTCACCACCCAGATGGGCGTGCTGGCGGCTATCAAAGAGGCGATTCGCGATACCGGTGTGGCAGCGCTCTACATCACCCACGACTTGGCTGTGGTGGCGCAGGTGTCAGACGACATCATGGTGCTGCGTCACGGCAAGATGGTGGAGCTGGGTGCGACCGAACAAATCATTCACGCCCCGCAGCACGACTACTCGCGCGCTTTGGTGTCGGTGCGCTCTATTGCGCATGAAGAAAAAGTGCCAACCCCGGTGCCTTTGCTGGAGGTGCGCCAGGTGCAAGCCGCCTATCCCGGCACGTCGGCCAAGGTGCTTGACGGCGTGAGCCTGACACTGAGCCCGGGCCAAACGCTGGCGGTGGTGGGTGAGTCGGGCTCTGGCAAGTCCACCCTGGCGCGTGTGGTGACGGGCCTGCTCGCGCCCTTGCAAGGTGAAATACTTTTTGAAGGGCGCACGTTGTCACCCGGGCTGCCGCAGCGCAGCAAGGAAGATTTGCGGGCCTTGCAAATGGTCTACCAAATGGCCGATGTGGCCATGAACCCGCGCCATACGGTGGCCAAAATAATTGGTCGGCCGTTGGAGTTTTACTTTGGCATGCAGGGGCTTGAAAAAGAGCGCCGTGTGCAAGAATTGCTTGACCAGATTGAAATGGGCGCCGGTTACCTGGACCGTTACCCGGCTGAACTCTCGGGTGGACAAAAGCAACGTGTGTGTATTGCGCGCGCGCTGGCGGCACGGCCCAAACTCATTATTTGCGATGAGGTGACCAGCGCGCTGGACCCCCTGGTGGCCGACGGTATTCTCAAACTGCTGCTTAACCTGCAAAAAACTGAAGCGGTTGCCTACCTGTTCATCACGCACGACCTCGCCACTGTCAAAGCCATTGCCGACTCGATAGCGGTGATGCACCGCGGGCGCATCGTGCGCTACGGCAGCAAGACCAGCGTGCTGACGCCGCCGTATGACGACTACACCGATCTGCTGCTGGCCTCCATGCCACAAATGCAAACCGGCTGGCTTGAATCTGCCATGGCCCGTAGAAAAATGGCCAGTGCGCACGACTGATCTGCTGTTTGCTCAGGTCTGTTGAAACAGCGAACCTTGAAGGAAACCAGGATGGCAAAAATAAATATCTGGCCGCAGCTCTCGCCCGAGAGCCAGCAGGCGGTGGAAAAAAGCCGGGAACAATACGTCGGTTTTACCGCCAGTTTTACCGCCAGTTCTGCAGACCCGCTGACAGCCATGCGCGAGGGCTACCTGCACGAGCGGCGCTACTGGAACTCCTTTGCGGTGGCGCTGGCATCGGTGACCGACCTGGCGCTGGACACCGACCACGGCGCAGTGCCGACGCGCCTGTACAAGCCCTCGTCACAAGAGAATCTGCCTGTGCTGCTGTATGCCCATGGTGGCGGCTTCATGCTGGGCAACCTGGATACGCACGACCGCATTTGTCGCTTGCTGGCACAAAAAAGCGGCTGGGCGGTGCTGGCCATTGATTACACCTTGGCCCCGGAGAAAAAATTCCCGGTGCAAGCCGACCAGGTGTTGGCCGTTTTGCAACATGTGGCCGCCCAGGGGCAGGCGATGGGACTGGACCCCACGCGCATCGCCCTAGGCGGTGATTCGGCCGGCGCCCACTTGAGCCTGGGTGCCGCGTTGGATGCCAAAGCTGCCGGGCTACAAGGCGTGCGCGCCTTGCTGCTGTACTACGGGGCGTACGGCTTGAAAGACTCGGCCTCGCTGCGTCTCTACGGCTGGGCCGACCTGGACGGCCTGGGCGATGAAGACCGTGCCACCTACCAAAGCTGCTACACCGACGACCGGGAGCATGCGCGCGTGCACCTGCTCAAGGCCGACATGAGCGGGCTGCCTGCCACCTTCATTGGTGCCGTCGCTTTCGACCCGCTGCGCGACGATTCACTGGCGCTTGATGCGCTGATGCAAGGGCAGGGCGTAACCACCCAATTGAAGCTCTACCACGGCGTGTTGCACAGCTTCTTGCATTACTCTGCGCTGGAGCCACGGGCGATGCAGGCCTTGGAGGACGGGGCGGCTTTTCTCAAGTCCAGTGTTTGAAGGCCGCTGGCTGTGAGCCATGGGGCCTTGGCCATTGGCCGCAACGGCCCCGCCGGACGCCTGCTGATTCAGCGCGGGCTTGCCATGGCCTGCCAGGTCTGGGCCATCAATTGACGAATTTCTGGCAGAAACAGTGCTTCGGCCTTGTTGGCCATGGTGACCAAGCCCAAACGGGCCCGGGCATTCATGGCGGGTGACATTTTTATCTCTACCAGCCGCGGACAAGCCGCCCTGACCGCCAGCACCACCGTGTTGCTTTGCAGTGCCACCTCTTCCAGGTGTGAAATCTCGTCACTGGATAACTTGACCATCACCTGCGGATGCGCGTTTTCGCCATAGCGTTCAATCAGGATGCGCGCCAACTCATCACTTAAAGGCGTGGACGCCATCGGGTATTGAAGCAGTTGCTGAAACAACACCTTGGTGACGGCGGCCAGGGGATGGTCCGGGCGGCACATGAAGGCGCCCTCCAACTCTATCGGTTGGTCCATTTTCAGATCGGGTGCCGGGCTCATGGACCGCACATCCACCACCAAGGCGTCGACCTGCCGGTCCCTGAGCATACGCACCAAGGTTTCGGTGTTGGCTCTGAAAATTTCGATATGCAGCTTAGGGAAATGGTTGGCCACATGGGTCAGGATGGGGATGGTCAACATGGCGCCAGGCCCCGAGCTCAGACCCAACCGCAGGCGGCCCTGGTTGTTGCGTGCCAGGGGCTTGCCGCTGAGCTTGAGACCTTCGGCTTCTTCGAGCAGCAGTTGGCAGCGTTGCAGGGTGGAAGCGCCAAAGGCGGTGAGTTCTATTTTTTTGCCGATCCGGTCGAAAAGCAACTGCCCAAATTCCAGTTCCAGTGCCTTGATGCTGCGGCTTAAGGCTGGTTGCGTGATGTGCAGCAGAACGGAGGCCTTGACGAAGGAACCGGCCTTGGCGAGCAGGGTGAATTGACGCAGTTGGATCAGAGTCATGGCGTTCAATCAATAACTTTTAGATCATCAATTACAGCATAAGAATGCATTGGACATCATGGATATGGCTTCCTAAGATAGGCATGCACGCGCTTTAAATCCCTTTTTACACCCACGTATTCAAACAGGAGACACCATGAAAAAACCAATGCCCCGCTTGCTGACCCTGATCGCCGGACTGGTGCTGGCCGGCACTGCCCTGGCCCAGAGCTTTCCAAGCAAACCCGTGACCTTGATGGTGCCCTACCCGGCGGGCGGCTTGTCGGACGTGATTGCCCGCACCCTGAACACGGCGCTGTCCAAACAGCTCGGACAAGCGGTGATTGTGGAAAACCTGGGGGGTGCCAGTGGCGGTATTGCGGCACAAAAAGTACTCAACAGCCCAGCGGAAGGCTACATGATTTTTCAAGGTTCGCCCAACGAACTGGTGCTGGCTCCGCTGTCCAATGCGGCCATCAAGTACAAGAGCGAAGACTTCCGCCTGGTGCAGATGATCTCCATCAACCCGCTGGCCATGTTTGCCCGCAAAGACCTGCCCGCCAACAATGGCGACGAATTGGTGGCCTATGCCCGCAAGACAGCGGCATCCGGCAAGCCCATGACCTACGCCAGCGTAGGCCCCGGCTCCATGTACCACCTGTTGGGTGAGCACATGTCCAAGCTCACGGGTATTGAAATGACGCACGTGCCCTACAAAGGCGCTGCACCCGCGCAGCAAGACCTGATGAGCGGCGCGGTTGATATTTTCATGACGCCTTACGGCAAAGGCCCCGTGCAGTTGGCCGAAGATGGCAAGCTCAAGGTGGTGGCCGCTTTGTCCCAGGAGCGCCAAGAGCTCATCAAGAAACACCCCACATTGAATGAAAGCACGGCCCTCAAAGGCTTTGTGTTTGACACCTGGTCGGGCTACTTTGTGCACAAAGACACGCCAGAGGCCGTGGTGCAAATTCTGCACAAAGCCCTGAGTGAGGTGGCCAACGACCCGGCTATTCGCAGCGCGTTGGAAGCCCAAGCCATGACCGTGCCTCGTCCACAGCCACTGGCGGCACTGAGCAAGGTGTATGGCGACAACACCAGCCGCTACCGCGCCATTGCCAAGGCGATGAACTTGCAACCGCAATAATCACGCCCCGCCCGCGCTTTTAACAGGGCGCGGGCTGTGAGTGGCTAGACAGCACGCACCCCTGAAGTGGGTGCTGATTTTGGTTTTATTGCTTATGCTGGTGTGCAGGCGCAAGCGGCACAATTTTTTCTCCATTCGCATACTGTCCGTGAAAGCGAAACCAGTCTTCTGCGGACAAGGCATCAGGCAAAACTTTTTTGAAATCTTGCGGCGTTCCCCGGGGGCCCTTTTGTACTTCGTAGTACAAAAACATATGGTGCAGGTCTTTCATAAACAGTCGACGCAGAAAAATGGGCATGGCCAATTTGGCCTTCACAGGCTCACCGGTCACCTTTGACAACGCGGCTGCCACTTGCGACAAATCACCTTGCCAACCCACCACGTCCAGTGTTTTACCCAGCCATTGCTGCGGGTTAGTCAACTGAATGGCTGCGGCACGGCCAATGTCGTAGGTGGCGCAGTATTTGCAATCTTGTGTGGATAGAAACTTGACCACCCCTTTCTTAAGCGGATTGAAATTGGCGGCATCGTCCAAGTTTTCAAAAAATGCGCAGGGCCTCAGAATAGAAAACGGCACCCCTGATTGCTTGAGGTATTTTTCTAGGGCTACTTTGGCCTTGAGGTGCGTGACATGCTCGTCAAAGAACTCTGCATCGGCCACGCTCATGAAAATCAAGTGGTCGACGCCAGCCGCTTTGGCCGCATCGATGGCCGCACAGCCCTGCGCGAACTCCAAATCGATGCTCTTCTTGGCGGCAGCAAAGAAGTCGGTGATGACGAACACTTTTTTGGCCCCCGTTTTCGCAAAAGCCTGGTCCAGATCCGCCCGCAGGGTGTAGTTGCAAACGACCGCTTTGACGCCCTGGTGCGCCAGCGTGTTGCTGGTAGAACGGGTGGTGCCAAACACCTCAAAACCCGCCTCCCTCAAAGCCCGGCATACATGACGACCCACCTTGCCGGTGGCGTTGAGTACGAGAACTTTTTCGAAAGGCTTGGTGGCAGATACGGGTTGCGTAGTTGGTAAGGATAGGTTCATGGGCGTTTGGTTGGTAGGTTGACCGATAAAAAATAGGGGCGTTAGCGCATTGCGGTGCAATGAAAGGGCGCACGCATGTCGC
>JBIKZP010000160.1:0-5682 GCA_044354655.1 Rhodoferax sp.
TGATGCCAGCATTGAAGACCTGCTGGAGCACCGCATTGAATCTTTGGTCGGCGCGCTGCTGGTGGACAACGCCAAGTGGCGCAAACACACGGGTTTTCAAAGAAGCAAACTGTATGAAGACCCATCAAGCGCACACGACGAGGTGATGGATGCCCAACCGCGCATGGCCGGTACAGCGGGCTACGACAGTGCGGCACCAGGCAACAAAGTGCTGAACGAAAGCCTGGTAGACGAGTTACTGGACGGGGAAGACCTTGGTGCATGACTTTGCTAGGGAAGTCGACCGCAGCATTGCCCAGGTGCGTACCGACCGCCCTGTGCGCAGCGGCATTCTGGCGCGACTGGTAGGGTTGCGACTGGAGGCACGCGGCATCATGGCGCCCATTGGCGCCTGCTGTGAAATACGCAGCGCTGATGGCAGCCGCATCGAGGCTGAAGTGGTGGGCTTTAGCGACAAGACCTTGTATTTAATGCCGTTCTCAGAACCCACCGGCATTGGCCCAGGCGCCGAGGTGCGGTTGATGCCCAACACCGGCCATGCCAGCTTGGGGCCCGAACTGCTGGGCCGTGTGATTGACGGCCGGGGTGAGCCGCTAGACGGCAAACCCAAACCCGAATGCAGCACGCGATTGGCGCTTTTGGGCTTGCCGCTGAACCCGATGGAGCGCGGCCCCATTGACCGAATTCTGGATGTTGGCGTCAAAGCCATCAACGGCTTACTGACGCTAGGTCGCGGCCAGCGTGTGGGTCTGGTGGCAGGCTCGGGCGTCGGTAAAAGCGTGCTGCTGGGCATGCTGACGCGCTTTACCAAAGCCGACGTGGTGGTGATTGGCCTGATTGGCGAGCGCGGCCGTGAGGTGCAAGCTTTTATTCAAGAGTCGCTGGGTGAAGAGGGCCTGGCCAAGTCGGTGGTGATTGCCGCCCCGGCCAATGTGTCGCCCGTGCTACGCCTCAAGGCCACGCACCTGACGCATGTGGTGGCCGAGTATTTTCGTGACCAGGGCAAGGACGTGCTGATGCTGGTGGACAGCCTGACGCGCGTGGCCCACGCCCAACGCGAGATTGGTTTGGCCATTGGTGAGCCGCCCACGGCCAAGGGTTACCCGCCTTCAGTCTTTGCGCTGCTGCCCAACCTGATTGAACGCGCGGGTGTGGGCCGGCATGGGCACGGCTCCATCACCGCCATTTACACCGTGCTGGCTGAGGGCGACGACGCCAGCGACCCCATTGTGGACATTGCCCGCGCCTCGCTGGACGGGCAAGTCATGTTGTCGCGCAAACTGGCGGATGCAGCGCACTACCCGGCGATAGATTTGAACGGCTCCATCTCACGCGTCATGCAAAACCTGCTGGACCCGGCCGACCAAAAACTGGCTAACCGCTTCAGGCGGCTGTGGTCGCTGTACCAGCAAAATATTGACTTGATTCAGGTGGGGGCCTATCAAATGGGATCCAACCCGGAGATAGACCAGGCGATTCAGTTGCGCGAAGCCATGGAAAACTTTTTACGCCAGGACATGCACATAGGCGTAGACGAAGACATAACCCGTCGGGACCTGAAGTCCTTGATGCAGCTTTAACCCCACCCCGCGCGCGCAAGCCAACGCCACCCACCATGCAAGCACGTCAATGCTGGTCCGTTCTGGAAGGCCGCGCGAAACAGGTGGTCACCAAACTGCAAACCGAGGTCATCAAGACGCGCACCACGCTGCAAACCCTGAAGGAAAGCCAGCAGCGACTGGCTACGCTTTACGAGGAATACCGGGTGCAAGGCCAGGACTCTGGGGTGCCGAGCCTGGGTATGCAAGATGCGATGAACCGCCGCCAGTTCATGGGCCAGTTGCAAAACCTGCAACTGCGGGTAACACAAGACATTGGGCATGCAGAGAACGCACTGATTCGCCTGACCCAGCAAATGGCCAGGGCCGAACTGGACCGGCGCAAGATGCAAACCCTGGATGAACTAGAGCAATTGGCTCACGCCACCTTGTTGAGCAAACGCGAACAGCGCAGCATGGATGAAATGGGCGTGATGCAGTTCAACCGCCAGAACGCAACATGAACCCCTCCGGCGGCCTGCGC
Source organism: Rhodoferax sp. (assembly GCA_044354655.1). Lineage (GTDB taxonomy): Bacteria > Pseudomonadota > Gammaproteobacteria > Burkholderiales > Burkholderiaceae_C > Rhodoferax. The sequence continues at coordinate 2,083 of JBIKZP010000160.1, forward strand.
TGGCACTGGCGAGCCTGGCGTTCGCAAACTTTGTGGCAGCCAACCCAGCAGCAAATTGCCAGCTGGTTGGCCACAGTTAAGCCACAAGCCTCCGAGCTGCTGATCATTGGCGCCAGCGCCGGCTGGATGATGTCCACCCCCTGGCTGCAGCGATTCAAAAAAGTGTCGACCTGGGACATTGACCCTTTGGCCGGGCCATTGTTTCGCTGGCGTCATGGCCAGGCACTTAAAGCCAGCGGCACCCAATTGGTCTGTCACCAGGGTGATGCGCTGAAAATTTTGGACGAAGTACTGCTGCTCAACCCCCAGGCCTGCGTGCTGTTTGACAACGTGCTGGGGCAGGTTCGCTTTCATCACACCGATGTTGACCAGGCTGGGCGCGAATTGAAGCAACTGGTCCGCTTATTAAAAGGGCGCGAATGGGGCAGCCTGCATGACGCCTACTCGGGGCCCGTGGTGCCACAAGCCCGCAAGGCGGCGTTACCGAGCATGCAAAAGCATAAACAACGCCCCGGGGGCCTGGCAACTGACTTCAGTTGGCTGACGCCCCTAGGCGCCCAAGGCGAGTGGCTTGATCACCTGACCGCCACCTTGTTTGAGGACGGCACCTGGGTGCACCACATAGCCTGGCCCTACCGGCCAGATTACTGGCACTGGTTGCAGGCGGGCTGGGTGCACGGTGCCCCCAAAAGCCGTGCGGTGAAACGGCAGACAATTACAGTTGACACGCCAGCCCAAAACCACAGGTGAGTTGGCTGGTGATACTTCACAATAAAAGCGATGGTGTTGTCATGAACTTTTTTCGAGTCCTTTCCCAACTTGGGCTGCTTTGCAGCCTGCTGATGCTGGGGGCTTGCGGCAATGGTGGCGGTGCTGACAACACGACTGACCCCACAACCCCCACGCCCCCCACCACGACTGCCACCATACTCAGTGGGGCTTACCAAGGGACGGCGACCACCACGTATGGCACGCAAGAGTTTGTCAGTGCCATAACGCCAGATGGCAGTTTTTACGCGCTTTATTTTCTATCGACTATTCCTGATATTTACTCGGGTACCGTCACACGGGGTGTCAATGGCAACGCTACCGTTCCAACGTTACGCATGTACCCCAACACCACTTCACCAACCGTGGTTAACCAAACGGCCGGGGTCGCTGGAGCTTCAAGTGCGGGCTATGTGCTCACACCATTGACGGGGTCATCTGATCGCACACCCAGCAGCTTCACGGCCACTGCCATGACCAGCACCAGCGATTTGAACAGTGGCGCCTGGATCGGTACTTGGAGCGATAGCGCATTAGGAACCATGCGCACTTCTTCGCTGACTTTGGGGAGCTCTGTAACACTCAACAGCTCTAATTTTTTCACACTCTGCACCACGGTTGCGCCCACACTTTCAATCGAGTCGATCGCCACCGCCCCTCTCTTTGCCGCTACGCTTACTATTCCATCCAATACGGCTTGCGATAGAGGCAACACTACCTTGACAGGCGTTGCTTTTATTTACCCGTTCATCACGGTTTCTAGCAATACCCAGCGTCTGGACATGGTGATGGTGGACAGCACAGGCAGTGGTATCACCTTCCGGGGTGAGCGCTAGCCAAAGGGCTAAAGGCTAAAGGGCCTTGAAATGCCTGAAATGACCGGCCTCTCAAGTTTTACCCACTGGCGCCGACTCCTTGTTATTGATTGAACCGCCTTGCAGAGCCCTGTCTCTTGAATTGGCCCGCAGAAAGAACCGAAGATGAGAATAATTATTGAACTTGTGCTCGTAGCCGCTCTGGCGGCGGCTGGCTTTTTTGGCTGGTCGAACCTGCAAAAGAGCAATTCGGCGGGCGCAAAAATAACTGCTGCCACCATTGAAGCCCAGGTGTCGGCCGAGATGCTGACCGATGCTGAAAAAGAACTCGAAACCGCCGAGGAAGAGCTAGACCAACTGCGCGAGCAGCTGGAGCCCTTGCAGGCCAAGTCGCTGGAACTCGCCGCTGTCAAGGCCGCCCTGGCGGGTGGCCCGATTCTGGATGACCTGGAGTCGTCCTATAAAAAGCAAAAAAATATCTCGGTGGAACGCCAGTTGGGCTTGGGCGCGCTGCGCATGCTCACCAAAGGCAGCGACGACCCCGGTGCTGCCGAGGCGTTTCGCAAAGCCTTGCAAATGTCCGACTGGAACAGCCGCAAAAACTCTATTTGCGCGGCGCAAATTGGGCTGGCCGCGGCCGGTGAAAAAATCAAGGTTATGTCGGAGTGCGCCGTCCAGGTGCCAAGCGCTGAGCCTGCCGCACAAGCTGCGGGCCCGGCTGCCCATGGCGCTGCCCATGCTGCCAAGGGTGCCGAACCCGACGCCCACGGTGCCAAACCGGGTAAAGAGGGTAAAGACGTCAAACACGCTGCTGGTGGTGCCCACGCTGCGCCGCATTGGGGCTATGACGGCGCTATGGCACCCGACAAGTGGGGCAATGAGTTCCCCACCTGCGGCAAGGGCAAAGCGCAATCACCTTTGAACATTCAAGGACCGTTTAGCAGGGGCCGCATCAGCGTCAACGCTGATTACAAGACCGGCGCCCTGAAAATTTTGAACAACGGCCACACCATTCAGGTCAATGTGCCACCGGGCAGCAAGGTTCGTATTGATGGCGTGGTGTATGAGCTGCTGCAGTTCCACTTTCACCGCCCCAGCGAAGAGCAAATTGACGGCAAACCCATGGCCATGGTGATTCACTTTGTGCACAAAAGCGCAACTGGCAAACTGGCGGTGTTGGGCGTATTGCTGAAAGAGGGCAACGAGAACCCTGGTATCAAAACACTGTGGCAGTACGCGCAGCCTAAAGAGGCGCCTGAGATGGAAGTGCCTGATGTGACCTTCAACCCGGCCAACCTGCTGCCGCGTGAAATGGACTTCTTCAGCTACGACGGTTCATTGACCACACCCCCTTGCACTGAAGGCGTACGCTTCTTCATTCTGAAGTCGCCAGTTAACGTGTCCAGGGAACAAGTGGCCGCCTTCCCGTTCCGGGCCAATGCCCGCCCAGTGCAGCCTTTGAATGGGCGCACCATCATCACGTCGAATTAAGTCAACGTCCGACTGACCTGCCCCGTATCAACCGTTCCAGACCCCATAAGCGCAGCAGGCGCTGCACGGGCTCTGGAACGTCTACTTTGGCTTATTGGGCTTATTGATCTGAGACCCGTAGCAGCACACCGCTGACGGATTGATCGGGGTTCAAGATGGTGACCGTCGTACCTGCTACCTGAACGGTAAAGCAGCGCTCCTGGCCGGCGCGAATCTTTTTCCAGGTGGCGCAATAGCCATCGCCCGACAAGCGCCATGTACCCTTATCGCTCCAGTTACTGCCCGCTACTTCAGCGGTGCCATCGCTCCTGATTTGAAATTCCAGTGGATTGCCCTTGGGGTCACGGGCCATAATTTTTTTTCCGACCCATTGCGCACTAATGTCTTGGGGCGCCATCAACGTGGCCTGCCCATAAGCGCCTGAAACCATCAAGGCTGAGATAAGAACTGTGGAAAGGGGCTTGAGATAGTGCATGGTGTTGACTGCCGCTTGTGGTTTTAGAGTTGTAACGTTTTTGGTCTTATT
>JBIKZP010000161.1:0-5665 GCA_044354655.1 Rhodoferax sp.
CGACATGCAGGACATGACGCAACTGTTTCGGCCCGGGGTGCTGGACGGCGCCCTGCGCAATGTGCAGCGTCCAGATTTGCAACAGCTGTGGCATTCACTGCAGCTCTCCATGGCCAACCTGACGCCGCAAGCCATCAGCCAGGCCTTGGCAGGCGCCATCGGCTCGGAGGTCTGGTTGGCACGCGGTCGCCTCCCTGCACAAAGCGTGGGCGACCCCAAACAACTGCTCAAACAACTGCTCAATACCTTGTCAGACATCCCGGACCAAGAGGAGCCGCTTCAAGCGCTGACCCGGCAAGTGGAAGGCGCCATTGATACGCTGGAGGCCAACCAGGTCCAAGCCGTGCAGGCCCAGTCGCAACAAGAAATATTGTTCAGCCTGGTTTTGCCGTTCAGAGACTCCGAGCCTGTCACCCTGGAATTCACCCGCAGTGCCAACCCCGACGCCAAGTCACCCACCCTGACGGTGAACATTCACTCGCGCACCGAGTTGTTTGGTGACGTCTGGCTCAAAACCGACCTGCTTGAAAAAGCACAGGTGGAACTGACCATGTGGACCGCCAACGAGTTACTGGTGAACATGGCGCGTGCGCGCGCACCAGAATTGAATGAGCAACTGCAACAAACAGGCTTGCAAATGCGCGCGTTTCAGGTAGTTCATGGCGAACGCCATGCCCCAGCGCATCCCGTGGCCAGCACCGCCAGCGGGCTTGTGGTGGATGTACGGGCATGAAGAGCCATCGCCAGGCCATTGCGCTTGAATACGGGCTGAACCAGGTCCCGATTGTGAGCGCCAAGGGAGAAGAAGAGCTGGCTTATCGCATGCTGGAAGAAGCCAAACGCCAGGGCATATTTGTCACCGAAGACCCGCAGCTCCTGGCCTTGCTCAGCCGCCTGAAGGTCGATGAACAAATTCCGCCCGAGCTCTACAGTGCGGTGGGCGTCATTTTGTCGTGGGTGTACTGGCTCAAAGGCATGCGTCCTGGGGACGAAAAAAAACCAGCGGAAGAGTAGCGCTGGTTGCTGTTGCGTTGACCGGCCGGTCTGGCTTTTTCGCGGTTAGGCCTCGTCGTAGCCACGTGCGCCAGAAAAGCGGGCAATGTGGCCTAAACGGTTGTAGACCTCCATCTGGCTGGGGTTGTCTTGAATGCGCAGACTTTGCAAAGTCCCGCGTATAGCGTCGAGCCGGCGCTCGATCAAAATTTCATTACGGCGATGCAACTCACGGCACACCAACATGATTTCCCGAAAATCCTGCCACTCCACCTTGGCCTGCAAGTCAGTCGCAGGCGGGGCCAACTTGGCAATTTCAAGCAGCAACTCCCCTTTGACGGGTTGCAAACCTTCAAATTCATCTAAATTTTGTTCACGCAATGCCTTGAACTCCAGTTCAAGCATTTGGTTTAGCTGCGTTGCAAGCTCCAAGGCTCGCTTCAATTCTGGCGACTGAGGCAACAAATTAATCCCGAATCAATTGCTCAATGGCCAGGAAGCTCTCGGCAATGCGACGGGGATTGAGCGGGTATTGCCCCTGCTGAATCGCTTGCTTGATGGACTCCACCTTGGCGCGGTCGAAGTCGGGCTCATCCTTGGCCCGCTGAATCGCCTTGTTCAGGGCCAACTCTTGCTTGCTGTGAATCTCTTTGGACGAGGTAGGCGCGGCGGCGTTTGACAGGCCATCAACCGGCAAACCCAGGGTGCCAGGTGTTTCAGCTTTTTTCCCGGATTTGTCCAACGCACTTCGCAAAGCACCGTCGGTCTGGGCCCGTCGTCCGTAGTTGGAAATGGCATCGGTCATAGTGGCTTTCTTTTACTGGGGTCAATCTTTTATGGCTATTCAGTCACTGTATCGACAGCGCTTTAAATAACTTGAGAGAAATTCGCAAAATAATTTTCATAGACCTGAGGCCGCATTCGGCCCCGTCACGATGCCGGTCAGGATACGGCCAGATTCAAGGTTTTTCAACCGCACCTGGTCGCCCATTTTGCCATCTTGCATCGCTTGCACCCGGGCTGAGATGGAAAAGCCCTTACCTTGCGACACGGTCAAAAGCACCAACTGGCCTTGTTTGACCATCAAAGCAGCCCGCAAATCGCTGGTTTTCAGCGGCGTGGCGGCGGGCACATCGCGCACCAACTCGCTGTTTTGTGCGTCTTTGATAGAAGACAGACTTTGAATGTCTGCCCCCTTGCTAATTGATTCGACTTCTTCCAGCATTTCTTGAGTCAAAACCGTGCCACGGCGCAAGGCCTGGCGTGCCACCACCACCGTTCTGGTTGGCGCTGGGGGCGTCTGAGCGGTTTCAGGCGCCGCCAAGGTAGGCGCGCCTGGCGCCCTTTGCACTTTCATATACAACTGCCAACCGGGCTCCACCAGACACCGTACACGCAGGGTTTCCTTACTGGAAAAAGGCTGATCAATCACCAGTTTTTGCTGACACGCCAACACCTGAACCCGGCTGTCCAGGGGCGCCATGCTGAACTGCTTGTCCGTCAGGCGCTGGTTCACACGCACCCACTGCGTCACCTGGCTAAGCAAATTTTCTGTGGGCGTTGCCTCCTGCCCTTGCGCCAGCGCCAGCCCAAGCCCCAGCACATTCCCCATGACGCCCAAGATGCCCACTAACAAGAACAACGCAGCCAGGCGACAGCCCCTCCTCCAGAGGTTAAGAAAACTGTTTCGATTAAAGCCTTGGCACAGCATTTGCATATCAGATGAGAAGAAGTGTTGATTTATTGACACTGCAAGAGCGATTGACACCATGAGCGCAAGAACAGTGCCACGCCTGAGCTAGATGCATAACGTACCTTTGAGAAGCACACACCGCAGAACACCATGAAAATCGATGACAAAAAGCCAGCGGCACCAGCGCCTACGCCTCTCGTCAGACAGGTGCCCGTCCAGGCGCGTGATTTTCCAAAAACCAACGCCGCAAATAAGTTCTCCCAAGCGCTGCGCCAGGTTCAAAACAATGACGCCCCAGCCAACCCCAACATGCGTACGGTGGAAAGTGGCGACACCCTGATTGGCATGGTGCGCGACCAGGCCAGTGCACAAGGCCTAGACCTCAGCCCCTCGCAACAAATGCGCATGGCCAAGCAGATTGGCCAGAGCAATGGCCTGAGCAACGTCAACCGCATCTTTCCTGGGCAAAAGCTCAACATGGCGTCGTTGCAAGCCGCTTTTCAAAGCGCTCAACTTGAAGCTCAAAACAACAGTGCCAGCCTCACGACCCATTCATCTGCTACGGCCACAGCTTCAGCCACAACCAATACCAACCCGATCAAGGCGGAACCCAGCAGTGCCGTATTGGGTCGAAACAAGGTGACGGGCGAGCACCCGATTCTGGAGAAAACCTTGGACCGCGCGGTCGCCAGGGGTTTCATACCGACGCAAGAAAAAGCCACGGTGTACGAAAAAATTCTGGACCTCGCCAACACCCACCTCTTTGAACCCGACGACTTTGCCCGCATGACCTTGATGGAAAGCGATGGCATGAACCCGCGTGCAAGCAACCAGCGTTGCCACGGCATCATCCAGTTCTGTGACGGCCCAGCCCGTGGTGCCGCTACAGCCGGCTATGCAGCCAACCCCCGCGCCATTCTGGATTTAAGCGTGAACCAACAACTCGACCTGGTGGGCAAATACTTTGACGAAGTGGGTCTGAAAAACAAAGGGCCCGCTGGCCTAGAAGACTTGTACCTCTCCGTCCTCAAACCCGCCGCCCGCAAACAAAGCCTGACCAACGCACCGCTCAATATTCAAGGCACACAGGCCAGCCATTTGTACGTCGGGCGCAACACCCAGGCCTTCATGACCCGCAACTCCATTCGCGAGGGCCTGATCCAAAACGCCACCGAACGTTTGAGTCAACTGACCAACGTGGCCAGTACCCGGCTTCAAGCCCTGCGTGCCGCCAGCTACGGCGACATTGAACCCAATTAAACCGGTCAACGCCTTGGGCCGCCTTTTTTTCTTGCGTGTTGGCCACCCAGCGGCAATGAAAGCGGCAATCGAAGCGGCAAGCCTTTGCCGCCCTGCAAGCCTCCGCACAACAAAGCGCATGAAGACAGCCTGCTTACGGCGGAAAACCGTTTGGCATGGCTTTTGCATTGATGTCCATGAAGCTCTCTAACTAGAGCTGGGTGTCGGCAATACGGCAATTCATATCCCGCGATGAGGAAAGAGCAATGAACTTTATAGACAAAGCATTTAGTTCACACGAGAAGACCTTGACATTGCGCAGTCAGCGCATGGAAATCTTGTCGCGCAACATTGCCAATGCGGACACACCCAACTTCAAAGCACAAGACATTGACTTCAAGCAGGTGCTCAAAGCCGCGGAGTCCACACAGATGAAAACCACCCAAGCGGGGCATATTTCTGAGGCGCAAATAGACGGCGATAAAGGACTGAAATTCCGCGTCCCCTTCAACGTGGCATTTGACGGCAACACGGTTGAACTCCCGGTTGAGCAGGCCAAGTTTGGTCAGTCTGCGGCTGATTACCAGGCCACCTTGAGCATTCTTGAAAACCGCATCAGCGGCATTCGCAAAGCCTTGCGGGGAGATTAATCACCATGGCACTCGACAAAATATTTGGTATTGCTGGCTCAGCGCTTAACGCGCAGACCACCCGCATGAACACCACCGCCTCCAACCTGGCCAATGCCGGTACGGTGGCCAGCTCGGACAAAGATGCCTTCCGGGCTAAACGCCCTTTGTTCCAGGCCATTCTGGACCAGCAACTCATGCCCAAAGACGGCACCTACCCCGGTGGCGTGAAGGTCGTGAACCTGACAGATGACCCCACCCCAATTCGCCGCATGTCAGACCCAGCCAACCCATCGGCCGACAAAGACGGCTATGTCTACCTCTCCAATGTCAATGAAATGACCGAGATGGTTGAGATGATGGCCGCAGCGCGCTCTTACCAAAACAACATTGAAGTCGTCAACACCACACGCCAGTTGATGTCACGCACCATCGACATCATCAAAAGCTGATTGAACTGAACACAAGAACAACCATGCTTAATTTACTCAACTCCTCCACACCGAGTCCAAGCGCCAAGTCCGCTGCTGCCACTGCGGCCCTGTCCAAAGTGCCTTCGAGCATCAAGACCACGACCACCGCAACTGCCGAGACTGAAGCCGCCGCCGCTAAAAATACAGGCATGGGGCAAAAAGATTTCCTCACGCTGTTTACCACTCAGCTCAAAAATCAGGACCCACTGGACCCCGTCAAAAACGAGGCCTTTGTGGCCCAGCTGGCCCAGTTCTCGCAGCTTGAAGCCACCACCGGCATGGCGCAAACCTTGACCGATTTTGTCTCCAGCATGTCAGGCGAACGCATGATGAGCAGCGCCAACTTGATTGGCAAAAAAGTATCTGTGCCTGACGGCCCGGTTGAGCTGGTCGGCGGCACGCCCATTCAAGGCGTCATCAATCTGCCTACGGGCGCTGATGGCGTCAAATTCGAAATCTTCAACGACAAAGGCGCTCTGGTGGCTACCAAGATATTGGGACCACAAACCGTGGGCGACATGACCTTGTCCTGGAACGGTACCGACGACACCGGCACCACCTTGCCCGATGGCACCTACCGCTTCAAAGCCACCGCTGCGAGCCAGGGCAAAACCACCAATCCTTCTGTCAGCACTTTG
>JBIKZP010000162.1:0-5662 GCA_044354655.1 Rhodoferax sp.
CCGGTACTTGCCGGTCTCGTTGACAAACAGGCTGGTCTCGCTTTGGTTGAGCGCGACGCCGTTGGCAAAACTCAGGCCGGTGGCAAGTACGCGGGTGGTCTGGGTGGCGGGGTTAAATTCCAGAATGCGTCCGGTGGCGGACTGCTCCAGAATGTCCAGAATGCTGGCCTCAAAGGTGCCGCCCCAGTCCTTGGGAGCAAAGCGGGTGGAGGCATCGCTGAAATACAGCTTGCCGTTTTTGGCCACCACCACGGCGTCGGCGTAGCGAATGGGGTCGCCGTTGACCTTGTCGGTCAGTACCCGCACCTCACGCGCCGGGCTGATAGAGAGCAGGCCTTTGACGGCGTCGGCCGCAATCAGATGGCCTTGGGCGTCAAAGTCAAAACCCAGCACCCGTCCGCCGGTGTTGGCAAACACTTCTTGGGCACTGCCATCGGGGTTCATGCGCAGGATATTGCCGCTGCTTACCGTGGTGTAGAGCTTGCCATCGGGGCCCAGCACAATGTGCTCGGGGCCTTCTTCACCCTTGAGGTCAATCAGTTGCAGTGAGGCGAGTTTGGTGTTGACCGTGTGCGCCCCGGTGTAACCCGGCGCCTGGGGCGCGGTCCATGCCACCGGCTGAATGGGTACCGGCCACAGCAGCAGGTACGCCAAACCCAGCAGCAACAAAGCGGCCACCGTTTTCAGGATGGGCAGGGGTTTTTTCATGGGGGCGACTCCTTGGGGTGTGTCAAAGTGAGACTTCACAGGCCGTAGCGGCGGGCCCACTCTTTTTCCAGCGGGTCCACCCAGGAGCCATGAGGTTCAGGCAGCGCGGGGGCTGATTTGTCGAGTTGGCCGGGCAGGCTGCCGCTGCCAAAGCGGGCGCGCTCGGCCGGGGTCAACTTGTCCATGGCCAACACGGTGGGGTCGCCCCAGTGGGCGATGTCGGCTTTGCGCGCCTGCGCCTGCGGGCTCATCAAGAAATTAATCAACACCTGGGCGCCTTCCTTGGCGCTGGCGTTGAAGGGAATGGCCAAAAAGTGGGTGTTGCCGACGGTACCGGCGCTGAACTGAAAGCTGTAGACGCTGGCCGGCAAACGTTTGGCAGCGATTTCGTTGGCGGCTTCGTTGGGGTTGAAGGTCAGGGCCAGCAGCAACTCGCCGTCGGCCATCATTTGGCGCACAGCAGAGGCGTTGTTGGGAAACTGCCGCCCGGCGCGCCACAGCTGGGGGTGCAGCGCGTCCAGAAAAGCCCACAGCGGCGCGCTGGCCCGGGCCAAAGCGTCGGGCGTGACGGGTCGGTACAAGGCACTGCGCTCGGTGTTGAGATCTAGCAGCGCCTGCTTGAGAAACGTGGTGCCATGAAAATCTGGCGGGCGCGGGTAGCTCACGCGCCCGGGGTTGGCCCGGGCGAAGGCCAGCAGCGCCTGCAGGCTCAGGGGGGCTTGGGGCACGCGTTTTTTGTCGGCAAAAAAGGTCAGCTGGGCCATGCCCCAAGGCGCCTCCATTCCCTCCACGGGTTCGCTGAAGTCCAGGCGGGTGGTGGGCTTGCCCAGCACGTCCACCGCGGCAAAACTGGGCAGGCGCTCGGCAAACGGACCAAACAGCAGTTGTTCGCGCTTCATGGCCAGGAAGTTTTCGCCATTGATCCACACCATGTCCACGCTGCCACCGCTGAGTTTGCCGGCCGCTTTTTCGCTGCGCACGCGTTTGACCACCTCGGCGGCATCGCTGATCTTGACGTGTTCAAGCGTGATGCCAAACCGTTGTTGAACCTCTTGGCCGGCCCATTGCACATAGGCGTTGATGATGGGGCTGCCGGCCCAGGCATTGAAGTACACGGTTTGGCCGCGTGCCTTGGCTTCTAGGGCGGCCCAGTCAGGGCTTTGTGCCAGCACCGGGCCGGCCAGACCGGCACTGCCCAGGGCCAGGGTGAGTAATTGGCGGCGTGTCAGGTCAGTTGGCATGAAAGGCGTCTCAAGAGAGCAGCGCCTGCGCAAATTCGCGGGCGTTGAAGGTTTCCAGGTCGGCGAGCTGTTCGCCCACCCCAATGAAATACACCGGCACCGGGCGCTCACGTGCAATCGCTGCCAGCACGCCCCCTTTGGCGGTGCCGTCGAGCTTGGTGACGATCAGGCCGGTGAGTTGCAGCGCGTCGTCAAAGGCCTTAACTTGCGTCAAGGCGTTTTGCCCGGTGTTGCCGTCAATCACCAACAGCACCTCGTGCGGCGGAAGGTCGGTGGCACCGGTTGCACTGCCGCCGGCTTTTTGAATCACCCGTTTGATTTTTTTCAGCTCTTCCATCAGGTGCAGTTGTGTTGGCAGGCGCCCGGCCGTGTCTACCAGCACCACGTCGCGGCCACGGGCGCGCCCAGCGGTAACCGCATCAAAACTTACCGCGGCCGGGTCGCCGCCCTCCTGGCTGACGATGTCTACCAGCGTGCGGTCGGCCCAAACGCTGAGCTGCTCACGCGCGGCGGCGCGAAAGGTGTCGGCCGCGGCCAGCAGCACGCTGGAGCCTGCATTGGCCAGGAGTTGGGTCAGTTTGCCAATGGAGGTGGTTTTGCCGGCGCCGTTGACCCCGGCCACCATGACCACGGTGGGCTTGTGCTGGCCAATCACCAGCGGTTTCTCCAGCGGTAGCAGCAAGGCGGTGAGCGATTCAACCAGCAACTGCTTGACCGCCGCCGGCTCGGTGGCCTTGGCCTCTTTGACGCGCCGCTTCAGGTCTTCCAGCAGGTGCGCGGTGGCTTTGACGCCGGTGTCCGCCATCAGCAGGGCGGCTTCTAGGTCTTCGTACAGCGCCTCGTCAATGCGGGTGCCGGTAAAGACAGTGGCAATGCTGGCACCGGTTTTTTGCAGGCCGGCCTTGAGTTTGCTCAACCAGCTTTTGCGTTCGGGTGCGGCTACCGGTGCCGCTGGCTGGTGGACCGCCGCCGGCGCAACGGTGCCAGGAATAGCTGGAGCCACCCGAGCAGCCACCTCAACAGGTGGGGAAAGGGGGGCAGTTGGGACAGCGGGGGATTTCTTTTTGAAAAAACTGAACATTTGGCGGCTTCTTAGAATCACATCATTCTATGAAACACCCTACCTCCTTGTGCTGGACCTGGCGCTTTGCACGCCACACCCCCCATATTTTCACCCTCACTGCCCGGCGACTGCTCTGCGTTCTGGGCTTTTTGGGCCTTTTGGGCGTCACCGCATCAGCCCTGCAGGCCCAGGTGCCGCCCCCAGCGGTGGCGCAATTCACCCTCGCCAACGGCATGACGCTGATCGTCAAGCCCGACCGCCGTGCGCCCACCGCCGTGCATATGCTGTGGGTTCGGGTGGGTGCCATGGACGAGGTGGACGGCACCAGCGGCGTGGCCCATGTACTCGAGCACATGATGTTCAAAGGCACGCCCCAGCTCAAACCTGGCGAGTTTTCGCGCCGGGTGGCGGCGCTGGGCGGCCAGGAAAATGCCTTCACCAGCAAAGATTTCACCGGCTATTACCAGCAAATTCCAGCGCACAGGTTGGCAGACGTGATGAAGCTGGAGGCCGACCGCTTTGCCAATAACCAGTGGAGCGATGAGGAGTTTGCCAAAGAGCTTGAAGTGGTGAAAGAAGAGCGCCGCCTGCGCACCGAAGACAACCCGCGGGCGCTGATGTATGAGGCCCTCAACGCCAGCGTGTTTGTGGCTTCGCCCTACCGCCGCCCGATAGTGGGCTGGATGGCCGACCTGCAAGCCTTGACGCCCGACGATGCGCGGGCTTTTTACCATCGCTGGTATGTGCCGGCCAACGCCGTGGTGGTGGTGGCCGGTGATGTCGACCCAGCCCAGGTGCGTGCCCTGGCTGACACCTACTACGGCAGCCTGCCCGCCCGCGCTGTGCCGGCACGCAAGCCGCAAACTGAGCCGGTGCAAGCCGGCATCAAACGCCTGGCGTTCAAGGCCCCGGCGGAGCAAACCTATGTCAGCCTGGCCTTCAAGGTGCCGGGCCTGAAGTCGCTCAGTGGCAGCCAGGCCGAAGACACCGATGCCCTGGCTCTGACCGTTCTGGCCGCCGTGCTGGACGGCTACAGCGGGGCCCGGTTGGAACGCGCGTTGACCCAGGGCGAGCAGCCGGTGGCCGACAGCGCGGGTGCCTACAACGGCCTGTGGGGCCGTGGCCCGCAGCTCTTCATGCTCGACGCCGTGCCCGCCAAAGGCAAGACCGCCGAGCAGGTGGAGCAGGCGCTGCGCGAGCAAATTCAGCGGGTGGCCACGCAAGGCGTGACCGAGGCTGAACTCAACCGTGTGAAAACGCAGTGGGTGGCCAGCCAGGTGTACAAACTCGACTCGGTCTTCAACCAGGCGCGTGAGTTGGGCAGCCAATGGATTCAGGGCTTGCCGGTGGACGCCTCGGCCCAACTGGTGGCTCGACTGCGGGCTGTCACGGCCGCCCAGGTGCAGGCCGTGGCGGCCAAGTACTTTGGCGACGACCAACTCACCGTGGCCGTGTTGCAACCGCAGCCACCCCAGAAAAACCGCACGCCGCGCCAGCCCCTGGCTGGTGCGCGGCATTGAAGGACTGCCCCTATGAACGCCTTCAACCCCGCGATGAAATTTCTGTTCCTGGCACTGGCCACGGGCGCACTGAGCCTGCAAACTGCCCTGGCCGCGCTGCCCATTGCGCATTGGACGCAGCCCTCCGGTGCACAGGTATTTCTGGTGCAAAGCCCGGCCATTCCCATGCTCGATGTGCAAATCGACTTTGACGCCGGCAGCCGGCGCGACCCCGCGTTGCAAGCCGGTCTGGCCAGTGCCAGCGCGTCCATGGCCGGCAAGGGTGTGCGCGCCAGCGGTGCTGATGCTGCGCTGGATGAGAACGCCCTGGGCGAGGCCTGGGCTGATCTGGGCGCCTCTTTTGGCGCCAGCGCGGGTGGCGACCGGCTGAGCTTCTCGCTGCGCAGCCTGACCTACCCGGACTTGCTCGACCAAGCCGTGCAACTGGCCAGTCGCCAACTGGCCGACCCCGCTTTTCCCGCCGAGGTTTGGACGCGTGAGCGTGCGCAGTGGCAAGCCAGCCTGAAGGAAGCCGACACCCGGCCGGCCACCCAGGCCAGCCGTGCTTTTAGCCGCGCGGTTTACGGCGAGCATCCGTACGGCTACGAGACCACCGGGGCCACGCTGGCGCGCATTGAGGTGGCCGACATGCAGCGCTATTACCGCCAGTTGGTGCTGCCGTGCCGGGCCCGTGTGTCTTTGGTGGGTGCGCTCAACCGTGTACAAGCCGATGCGCTGGTGACCCGCTTGTTGGCGCGGCTGGTGGCGCAGGCACCCGCCGCTTGCCCCGCCTTGCCCCTTGTGCCGGAGGTGGCGCCCTTGCAGGCGCCTGTCACGCTGGCCTTGCCTTTTGATTCGGCGCAAGCGCACGTGCTGATGGGCCAGCCCGGCTTCAAGCGCAACGACCCCGATTTTTTTGCCTTCACGGTGGGCAATTACATGTTGGGCGGTGGCGGCTTTGTGTCGCGCCTGACGCAAGAGGTGCGCGAAAAGCGCGGCCTGAGCTACAGCGTCTACAGCTATTTCTCGCCTGGCCTGCATGCCGGGGCCTTCACCCTGGGTTTGCAGACCCGGCCCGATCAGGCGGCCCAGGCGGTGCAGGTGTCACGCCAGGTGCTGGCCGACTTTGTGGCCAACGGCCCCAGCGCTGA
>JBIKZP010000163.1:0-5636 GCA_044354655.1 Rhodoferax sp.
CGAGCCAAGCCGCCTGCTCTTTCGAACCGACTGACAAATCTTTGCAGACCTGCCTTGTTACCGACTTGTACCTTGTTCATCAGGTGATGAATTTGGCGACCCCACGGGGATTCGAACCCCGGTACTCACCGTGAAAGGGTGATGTCCTAGGCCTCTAGACGATGGGGTCATAACCTTTGGACTTCCGTCTCAACACACAAGATTTTTAATCTTGCTTCAAAAATTTTGGTGGAGATAAGCAGGATCGAACTGCTGACCTCTTGCATGCCATGCAAGCGCTCTCCCAGCTGAGCTATACCCCCAAAACCCAAGTGTTTAGCTTGGCTACCTGCAGGTTTCAATCTACAGATATTCTCAATTTCCGAGCCTCGAATTATAGCCTGAATATTCAGGCACCACGCAATCGCGCAATTACTTTTTCTCTTTCGCTCAGTTCCAGCACGGCATCCAGCGAGGGAGTTTGAGCGGTGCCCATGACCAAAACGCGCACCGGCATGGCCAGTTGCGGCATTTTCAAGCCGCAGGTTGCCAGCACTTCTTTGATGGCTGCGGCAATGCTCAACTTATCCCAGGGGCACGTGCTCAGCTTGTCGGCCAGCAGGGTCAACGCGGGGCGCACGCTGTCGGTCACGTGCTGTGCCAGCTCGGTGGCGCTGGGCGTGAGGTCGGCGTAAAAGGTCTGCGCCCAATCGGCCAGTACCACGGTGGTGTCGCAACGGTCTTTGAACAGACCGCAAATGCGGGGCAGTCGGTCGTTGGAGGCTACACCGCGTTTTTGAAGTTGCTGGTGCACCAGCAAGGCCAGCGCCTCGTCGCTCATGAGCTTGAGGTGTTGCGCGTTGACCCAACGCAGTTTGGCTTCGTCAAACTGCGCTGCACTGCGCCCCAGGTGGTCCAGGTTGAACCATTGCAGAAATTGCTCACGGCTGAAAATTTCTTCATCGCCATGGCTCCAACCCAGGCGCGCCAGGTAATTCACCATGGCATCCGGCAGGTAGCCTTCTTCGCGGTATTGCGTCACGGGTTTGGCGCCGTTACGCTTGCTCATTTTTTCGCCCTGCTCGTTGAGCACCGTTGGCAAATGGGCATAGACCGGCGGTGTTTTGCCCAGCGCTTCAAAAATGTTGATCTGACGCGGTGTGTTGTTGACGTGGTCGTCACCCCGAATCACATGCGTGATGGCCATATCGATGTCATCAACCACCACGCAAAAGTTGTAGGTTGGGGTGCCGTCGGGACGGGCAATCACCAGGTCGTCGAGCTCCTCGTTGCTGATTTCAATGCGGCCTTTGACTTTGTCCTCCCATACCACCGAGCCACTCTGGGGGTTTTTAAAGCGCAGCACCGGTAGCACACCGGCCGGAACGGGCGGTAGCGTTTTGCCCGACGCGGGGCGCCAGGTGCCGTCATAGCGGGGCTTTTCTTTGGCGGCCATCTGGCCTTCACGCAAGGCATCGAGCTCGGCCACACTCATGTAGCAGGGGTACACGTGGCCAGCGGCCACTAGATCGGCCAGCACCACTTTGTAGCGGTCCATGCGCTGCATTTGGTAGAAAGGGCCTTCGTCGTAGTCCAAGCCCAGCCAGTCCATGCCTTCAAGAATGACATCAACCGAGGCCTGCGTGGAGCGGTCCAGGTCGGTGTCTTCAATGCGCAAAATAAAGTCGCCGCCGGTGGCGCGGGCAAAGGCCCAGGGGTAAAGCGCGGAGCGGATGTTGCCCAAATGAATGAAGCCTGTGGGCGAAGGGGCGAAGCGGGTGCGTATTTTTTGTGTCATGCCAGAAGCCATGCAGATGCAGTCAATTGAACAATCAGTCCGTGTGGTTGGGCAGTGCCAGGCGAGAGTTGTCGTCTCCGCCCTCTTCGGTGCCCACCCGGTTGGCGTTTAGGCGGGCAATGTCGGCAGCGGTGATGTCGCCGGTCACATACACGCCGTCAAAGCACGATGCGTCAAAGTTATGGATGGCGGTATTGAGCGAGCCAATGGCTTTCTTCATGCCGTCCACGTCCTGGTAAATCAGGGCGTCGCAGCCAATGATTTGCCGTATTTCTTCGACGTTGCGGTTGTGTGCCACCAACTCTTCTGGCGTGGGCATGTCAATGCCGTAGACATTGGGAAAGCGCACGGGTGGCGCGGCGCTGGCCATGTAGACCTTGCGCGCACCGGCGTCACGCGCCATCTGCACAATCTCGCGGCTGGTGGTGCCACGCACAATGGAGTCGTCCACCAGCAACACGTTGCGGCCCTTGAACTCACTGGCGATCACATTGAGCTTTTGGCGCACCGATTTTTTGCGCACCGACTGACCCGGCATGATGAAGGTACGGCCCACGTAGCGGTTTTTCACAAACCCTTCTCGGTACGGCAAACCCAGCAATTGCGCCAGTTGTGCCGCACTGGGTCGGCTCGACTCCGGGATAGGAATCACCACGTCAATCTCGTTGGGCGGCACCGTAGAGATCACGCGCTTGGCCAGCGTCTCACCCAGGTTCAAACGCGCCTGGTAGACCGAAATACCGTCCATGACCGAATCAGGGCGGGCCAGGTAAACAAACTCAAAAATACAGGGGCTCAGCACCGGATGGTCGGCACATTGTTGCGCGTGCACCTGGCCTTGCAGGTCAATGAACACCGCCTCTCCGGGCGCCACGTTTCGGTCAAACTTGTGCGAGGTACCTTCCAGCGCCACCGACTCGCTGGCCAGCATCACCGTGCCGTCGCCCACGCCCATACACAAGGGGCGAATGCCAAACGGGTCACGAAAGGCCAGTACGCCGTGGCCTGCTATCAACGCAATGACCGCGTAAGAGCCTTTGATGCGGCGATGTACCTTGCGCACCGCTTCAAACACATCGTTGGGTTGCAAAGGCAGACCACGCGTGGTTTCGCCAATTTCATGCGCCAGCACGTTGAGCAGAACCTCGGAGTCACTGTCGGTATTGATATGGCGGTGGTCGGTGCTGAAGAGTTCAGCCTTCAGTGCCTGCGCGTTGGTCAGGTTGCCGTTATGCACCAGCACAATGCCAAACGGCGCGTTCACATAAAACGGCTGCGCTTCTTCTTCGCTGAAGGCATTACCAGCTGTGGGGTAACGCACCTGGCCCAAGCCGCAATTGCCGGGCAGCGAGCGCATGTTGCGGGTGCGAAACACGTCGCGCACCATGCCCTTGGCCTTGTGCATAAAGAACTTGCGGTCTTGCTGCGTCACGATTCCGGCGGCATCCTGACCGCGGTGTTGCAACAGCAATAAGGCGTCATAAATGAGTTGATTGACGGGTGCGCTGCTGACAACGCCGACGATTCCACACATAGTTTTCCAATCAGTTGTGAACCCTGCTTTTCAGGCAGGGCGCAGTCCGGCCTTCATGAGGGCAGGTATTTTGCAAATTCTTGCGGCAAAAAGGGCTGCAAGCCCTTGAGCGCCACGGTACTGATGCCAGCCGCCGTTGAGGCTTGCCACCAGTCGGCCGATTTCAGGGGTGTCATACAAATCACCACCGTGCCCGCCAGCAGCAACACGCCGCCGCGCACCAGACCAAACAGACCGCCTAACAAACGGTCTGCGCCGCCCAAGCCCGCCGCAGCAAATATTTTCTTCAGCAAGTTAGCCAACAGGCCGCCTACAAATACGGCCAGCACAAACACCAGGACAAAGCCTGCGGCGTAGCGCACGGACTCGCCCGAGCCGCTCATGGGCAAATGGTTACCCAAGTCAGGCCCCAACCATTGAGCCAGAATGAAAGCGCCGATCCAACTCAGTGCCGACAACACCTCAAACACCAGGCCGCGCCACAGACCGAGCAGCATGGAGGACAGCAAAATGGCGGCAAAAATCCAATCCAGCACAGGCATGGCAACGCTTGGGTAAAGGGGCTCTTGCAAGGGGGGTTACAGCGTCAAAATAGCCGCCGGCAGGTCAAGCTTCTTGATCTTGGCTGCCGCTTTATCGGCCTCGGCCTTGGTGGGGAAAGGCCCCACCCGCACGCGGATTTTGCGCACCTCACCCGTTTGAACCACCTGGGTGTAGGTCTTCAAACCGGCTTGCTCAAGCTTCAGGCGGGCTTCACGCGCTCGGGTCACGTCGGTGAAAGCACCGACCTGCACCACAAAGCGGCCTTCAGCGGCTTCGGGTTTTTTGTCAGCGGGGGGCTTGCCATCGAGTAATGCTTGCGCCTTGGCGGCATCAGCCGCGCTAGATGCAGCTTTGGCAGCCGGCATTGCAGCGCTGGCCGGGGTTACCGCTGCTTTTGGCTCAGGTTTTACGGCCACCACGGGGGCGGCCGTGGGTGCTGGCGTTGGCGTCGCAACCGGTGCCACAGGTGTAGCGACCGGTGCAGGCACGGCAGGCGCGCTGGCAGGGGCGGTCGGTGCGGCCGGGGCCACTGACTCTGAGGCCGCCGGTACTGGCGCCGGAATGACCAGGGGCTTGGCCTTATTTTTGTCAGGAATATCGATGGGCAGGTCTACCGCCACGGGGCGGGGCTGCTTGTCAAATAGCAGCGGAAAGCTAATCACGCCCAGCAATACCAGCACGGTAGCGCCCACCAAGCGGTGTCTGGCGCGTTTGCGCATGACTTCAACGGTCTGGGGTTGGGCGGATGAGGCGGAATGCTCTTCGCCGGCTTTTCGGAACTTGAAAAATGCCATGTTGTGGGGCTCAAAAAATCAAGAATTCGGCATGTGCTTGGCGTCAAGACGGGGTAACCCGTCCTTCAAAATGCCGCCCACCGTGTAGAACGACCCAAAGACCACAATTCTATCAGCGGGGTCTGCAGCAGCTAAGGCCGCGGCCAGGGCCTGTTGAGGGTCGGCATAAGCGCTCGCAGTGGCATTTTTGCTGGAATTTTGCGCCCGCCATTTAGCCAGTAAGCCCTGGCCCGATTCGGCCCGCCCGGTGGGTAGATCTGTGAAGTACCACTTGTCAATCAAGGGGTTGACCTTGGCCAGCATAGGCACCAGGTCTTTATCGGCCATGGCACCAAAAACGGCGTGCGTGGTCGGAAAGTAAGACATCGCATCCAAATTCGCCGCCAATGCGGCAACAGAATGTGGGTTGTGGGACACATCCAGAATCAGCGTCGGCTGACCTGGAATGATCTGAAAGCGACCGGTCAGCTCGACAAAGGCCAAGCCATTGCGAACTGCCTGGGCGGTCACCGGTAAGCGCTCACGCAAAGCGGTCAGGGCCGCCAGCACGCCTGCGGCGTTGACCAATTGGTTGGCGCCGCGCAAGGCCGGATAGGCCAAACCGCTGTAACGGCGCCCGCGCCCCGCCCAGCCCCACTGCTGCTTGTCGCCCGAGAAGTTGAAGTCCACACCAAAGCGCCACAGGTCAGCATCAATCTCGCGGCCATGGTCCAGCACGCTTTGCGGCGGCATCGGGTCGCTCACCACCACGGGGCGGCCGGTGCGCATGATGCCGGCTTTCTCGCGGCCAATACTTTCGCGGTCATTGCCCAAAAACTCCATGTGGTCCAGGTCCACACTGGTTATCACGGCGCAGTCGGGGTCAATGATGTTGACCGCATCCAGGCGCCCACCCAGCCCCACTTCCAGCACCGCCACGTCCACCGCACTGCGCGCCATCACGTCCAGAATTGCCAAGGTGGAGAACTCAAAATAGGTCAGCGAGACT
>JBIKZP010000164.1:0-5621 GCA_044354655.1 Rhodoferax sp.
ACGCACGGATTTTGCCGTCCACCACCCAACCTGGCTGCATGGGTTCGGATGCGCAACGCTGAAGTACCAGCTGCCCGGAAGGTTTGCGCTCTAACTCCACCAGTTTGAGACTGGAGGCACCTATATCCAGGCCCAGCATGGGTGCTGGGCCACGGCTCAGCATGGACCGCAGTGAGATCAACTTTTCCCCCTGACACAGGCCCGCAGGGGCCTGCATAAAGTTATTTTGTGATTGCATCCTATCAGCTAGCGCCGCCAACCGGTAGCGCAATTAAGCGCACGCTTCACAGGCTGCGGGAAAATAGGGCTAGGATGCGTTTCCATTCGGGGCACCTCTTATTTTTATAATCGTCCCGCGCACACCTTTTAAAAACTTATGTCTTCAACCACTCCACCGGGCCAATCTGGCAAGTCTCCTACGTCGAAACCGACCCAGCCGCCCGCTCAGCCCGTGAACTGGTGGTGGCGTTTGGTCTTTTGGACCGGTGGTCTCGCCCTGGCGGGCGTGCTGTCCCTGGTGTTCCTGATTGCGCTGGCCATGGCCGTGGCGTTTCCCAACCTGCCAGACATCACGGAAATGTCGACTTACAGCCCCAAGTTGCCGCTGCGGGTGTTCTCTTCCGAGGGCTATCTGATTGGCGAGTTTGGCGAAGAACGGCGGCAACTCACGCCCATCAAAGACATTCCCAAGGTCATGAAGGACGCGGTGCTGGCCATTGAGGACTCGCGCTTTTATGAACACGGTGGCGTGGACTACCGCGGCATGCTGCGGGCCACGCTGGCCAACCTGGGGCAAGTCAAAAGCCAGGGGGCGTCCACCATCACCATGCAGGTGGCACGCAACGTCTACCTGTCGTCCGAGAAAACCTATACGCGCAAAATTTACGAGATTTTGTTGACCTACAAGCTCGAACATATGCTGACCAAGGACCAGATTCTTGAGATTTACATGAACCAGATTTTTCTGGGCAACCGGGCCTATGGTTTTGCCTCGGCGGCTGAGGCCTATTTTGGCAAAGCCTTGAAGGACATCAGCGTGGCCGAAGCCGCCATGCTGGCCGGTTTACCCAAAGCGCCCTCGGCTTACAACCCCATCAGCAACCCCAAGCGCGCCCGTTCGCGCCAGCTCTACATCATTGAGCGCATGCTGGACAACCAGTACATCACGGCAGAGCAAGCGCAGGCCGCGAAGAAAGAAGAACTGAAGGTAAAAACCAACTCGGACAACAGCAAGGTGCACGCCGAGTACGTGGCCGAGACGGTGCGCCAGTTGATGTTCACTCAATATGGCGATGAGACCTACACCCGCGGCCTCAATGTCTACACCACGCTTAAAGCGTCGGACCAGAACGTGGCGTACGCGGCCTTGCGCAACGGCATCATGGACTTTGAGCGCCGCCAGGTTTACCGTGGCCCGGAAAAGTTTGTCACCTTGCCCACTGACCCGAAGGTGATGGAGGACGCGATTGACGATGCACTGGAAGACCACCCGGACAACGGCGATGTGATGTCAGCCATCGTGCTGGAGGTGGATGCGAAGAAGATTCTGGCTATCCGGCAAAACGGTGAAGTGGTGGAGATCACCGGCGAAGGCCTCAAACCCGCCCAGTCCGGCTTGGCCAGCACGGCGGCGCCCAACATCAAAATTCGCCGGGGGGCGGTGATTCGGGTGACCAAAAACGTCAAAGAAACCTGGTCTATCACGCAACTGCCGGAGGTGGAGGGCGCATTCGTGGCGATGGACCCGCGCGACGGCGCCATCAAGGCCTTGGTGGGTGGTTTTGACTTTGAGAAGAACAAGTTCAACCATGTGACCCAAGCCTGGCGCCAGCCGGGCTCCAGCTTCAAGCCCTTTATCTACTCTGCGTCCTTGGAAAAAGGCTTTACGCCCGCCACCGTCATCAACGATGCACCGCTGTTTTTTGACGCCGGGGTGACCGGCGGCCAACCCTGGGAGCCCAAAAATTACGACGGTAAATTTGATGGCCCGATGAGCTTGCGCCGGGGTCTGGCCAAGTCGAAGAACATGGTCTCGATTCGTATTCTGCAAGCCATTGGCGCCCCCTATGCGCAGGAGTGGGTGACACGCTTCGGCTTTGAAGAAGACAAGCATCCTGCGTACCTGACCATGGCACTGGGCGCCGGCTCGGTCACGCCGATGCAGATGGTGAGCGCTTATTCGGTGTTTGCCAATGGCGGCTTTCGGGTCAACCCCTGGCTGATTGCCAAGGTCACCGACCAGAAGGGCAAAGTTCTGGCCGAGACCAAAGCGCCGGTACTGGATGATTCCAACCGCGCCATTGACCCGCGCAACGCCTTCATCATGGAAAGTCTGCTGCAGGAAGTGACGCGCAGCGGCACGGCTGCTTCGGCTCAGGCCACGCTCAAACGCCCCGACCTGTATGGCAAGACCGGCACCACCAACGACTCCATGGACGCCTGGTTTGCCGGCTTTCAGCCCACGCTGGCGGCCGTCACCTGGATTGGCTACGACAACCCCCGCAAGCTTGGCGACAAGGAAACCGGGGGCGGCCTGAGCCTGCCGGTGTGGATTCAGTTCATGGCACAAGCGCTGAAAAATGTGCCCGTGATAGAACCTTCAGCCCCTGAAGGCGTGGTGAACGTGGGGGGAGAATGGTATTTCGACGAGTTTGCCAAAGGTACTGGCATCAGCAGTCTGGGACTCAACGACAAACCGGGCACCAGCCCAGCCGGAACGCTGGTGTTGCCCGCAGCCGATGAAAAGAAAAAAATCATCGACCTGTTCAAGAACTGATCAGCCTGTGAACACCAGTGGGCGGCCCGACTGCTCGCTGGCAAAGCGGGTGAGGCTGGCAAAAAACTCGCCCTGCCCTTTGGTATCCATCCAGCCCAAACCGTTGTGCTTGAAGTGGTAGCCACCGGACTTGGCCGCCAACCAGACCTCATGCAGGGGTTTTTGCAGGTTGATGACGATCTGGCTGTGGTTGGGAAATACCAGCGTCACCATGGCGCCCACGCGCTGGTTGTCGATGTCGGCCAGGTCTTGGTCGTTGATGTGGTCGCATGACCGCTCCACGGCTTTGAGCAGCGTTTCCGCCAGGTCCAGGAATTCAGAGTCAGTCATTACAATTTCACCATGTTGCGTTCACCCGGAATTCTAGTCAGATGGCTTGCCCTTGTTCTCAGTGCGGCCGCCCTGCAGGCCTGTGGCCAGCCAGGCCCGCTCTATTTGCCAACTGACCCTGCTGCCGCCCAACGCGCCACCTTGCCCGAGACGCTGTGGCGCACCCCGGCTGCCAGCGCGGTGCCTGCACGACCCACACGGCCTGCCCTGCCTCAGCCCCCCGCCGCCCCGGCTTCCTCCCCTTCACTTGTGACCCCTGCGCCATGACCTCTTCCATTTTGCCCGGCCAACCCCAGCTTGCTTACCGCGGTGAGCAGTTGTTTTCTGAAGACATCAGTCTGGCCGCTTTGGCACGCGAACACGGCACCCCGCTGTATGTGTATTCCAAGGCTTCCATGCTGGCGGCGCTGGCTGCTTACCAGCGCGGTTTTGCCGGGCGCAAAGTACAAATTTGCTACGCGATGAAGGCCAACTCGTCGCTGGGCGTGTTGCAGGTTTTTGCCCAAGCCGGCTGTGGCTTTGACATCGTCTCTGGTGGCGAACTGGCGCGCGTGCTGGCTGCCGGCGCCGTGCCTTCACAAGTTATTTTTTCAGGCGTTGGCAAAACCCGCGCCGAGATGAAGCAAGCGCTGCAAGCGGGGATTGGCTGCTTCAATGTGGAGAGTGAAGCCGAGCTGGACGTGTTGAGCGAAGTCGCCTTCGCCCTGGGCCTGCGGGCACCGGTGAGCCTGCGGGTCAATCCGAATGTGGACCCCAAAACCCACCCCTATATTTCGACCGGTCTCAAAAGTAACAAATTTGGCATTGCCCATGAAGAGGCGGTGCGGGCTTACCGCCATGCAGCCGGCCTGCCGGGCCTGGAGGTCGTGGGCATCGACTTTCACATCGGTTCTCAAATCACAGACTCAACGCCCTATATGGATGCGGTTGACCGAATGCTTGACTTGGTGGAGGAAGTCGAAAAGTCCGGCGTCCCAATTCACCATCTCGATTTCGGTGGCGGTCTGGGCATCAACTACAACGGAGAGACACCGCCACTTGCTGATGTGCTCTGCGAGAAATTACTGGCCAAGCTGGACGCGCGTGGCTACGGCCAGCGCCAGCTCATGGTTGAACCGGGTCGTTCACTGGTGGGCAATGCCGGGGTCTGCCTGACCGAGGTGCTGTACCTGAAGCCCGGCGAGCAGAAAAACTTTTGCATCGTCGACGCCGCCATGAACGACTTGCCACGCCCGGCCATGTACCAGGCCTACCACCAGATCGTGCCAGTCACCTCCCGCCACGCAGCTGACACGCTGTACGACGTGGTGGGGCCCGTGTGCGAAAGCGGAGACTGGATTGGCCACGACCGTACCCTGGCCGTCCAGGCGGGCGACCTGCTGGCCGTGCTGTCCGCCGGTGCCTACTGCATGAGCATGGCCAGCAACTACAACTCGCGCGGGCGCGCTGCCGAGATTTTGGTAGACGGTCAGCAGGCCCACGTGATTCGCCAGCGCGAGACGATTGAAGACCAGCTGCGCCACGAAACCCTGGTCCCCCGCGAGTAGGTCTAGTTCATCTAGTTCAACTAGTTCAACTAGTTCAACTAGTTCATTTTGACTTATGCGCCAGGTAGTGTTTGACGCGCCAGCCCAGCAAGCTGCCCAGAATCAAGGCATACACCCCCACCTCCTGAAAGTTGCGCTTGCCCGCACGCATCCAGAAAAAATGCAGTACCGCCAGCACCGCCACGGCGTAGACCAAGCGGTGCAATGCCTTCCAACGGGCGCTGCCCAGCGCCTTGATGGCCCGGTTGCTGGACGTCAGCGCCAAAGGCAAGAGCAATAAAAAGCCTGAAAAGCCCACCAGGATGAACGGCCGCTTGGCAATGTCACCGGCTATGTCGGTCAGGTCAAAGCCCATGTCAAACCAGCTGTAGGCCAGCAAATGCAGCGAGGCATAGAAGAACACCAGTAAGCCAAGCAGGCGACGAAAACGGGCCAGCGCCGGGGTATGGCTCAGCACGCGCAGGGGGGTCACCGCCAGCACCAGGCACAGGCCACGCAAGGTCCAGTCGCCCGTGGCGCGTAACAAGGCTTCGGCCGGGTTGGCACCCAATTGTTGGGTTGCAGCGGCCCACACCAACCAGGCCAGGGGCAGCAGGCCCAGCAGCAGCAGCAGCGGCTTGGCCAGTGGCTGCAACAGCAAGGGGGCCAAAGGCCGCATCAGAAGTTCTTTTTAAGGTCCATGCCCGCGTAAAGCTGGCCCACCTGCGCCTCGTAGCCATTGAACATCAGGGTTTTGCGCTTCTTGGCAAACAAACCGTCTTCTCCTATGCGTCGCTCAGTGGCCTGGCTCCAGCGCGGGTGGTCCACGTTGGGGTTCACGTTGGAGTAAAAGCCGTATTCGTTGGCCGCGGCCTTGTTCCAGGCGGTGGCAGGCTGCTTGTCGGTGAAGCGGATTTTGACCAGGCTTTTGCCGCTCTTGAAACCATATTTCCAGGGCACCACCAAGCGCACTGGAAATATGGTTTCAA
>JBIKZP010000165.1:0-5619 GCA_044354655.1 Rhodoferax sp.
AGTTAAGAAACTGCTGCCCACCGGTCATGCAGACACCACCAACACACTGCCTAAAGATAAGGGCTTAGACCATGACCACACTGATTTGCGACTGCAACCAGACCATGCCCCTGGACGCCAAGCGACTGGGCACGACACTGAATGAACCGCTGACCCTGCATTCATCCCTGTGCCGTCGGGAGGCGGCCAGTTTTTTATCGGCGCTGGCCACAGGCGAAGAATTGGTGGTGGCATGCACCCAGGAAAAAAGGCTTTTTACAGAGCTGGCCGACGCATCAAAAAAGGACAGCAAGACTTTGGTGTCCCCGATTCGTTTTATCAACATCAGAGAGACCGGTGGCTGGAGTCAGGACGCCGCGCAGGCCAGCCCCAAAATAGCCGCCTTGCTGGCAGCCGCCCAACTGCCGCTGCCAGAGCCAGTGGCCACGGTCACCTACAAAAGTTCCGGCAAACTGCTCATCATTGGCGAACTTAGCGCCGCCGAACACGCGGCCCAACTCTTGGGGGACGAGTTGGATATTTCCATCTTTACCCAGGGGGCAGGTGATGCCATGAATCTGGGTGGTCCGGCTCAAGAGCGGCAATACCCGGTGCTTGGAGGGAAAATTTTGTCGCTGACAGGATGGCTGGGAGCCTTTGAGCTCCAGTGGCTCAAAGACAATCCCATTGATCTCGATCTTTGCACCCGATGCAATGCCTGTGTCGTGGCCTGTCCCGAAGAAGCGATCGGACTGGATTACCAAATTGACATGGCACGCTGCCAATCTCACCAGGCCTGTGTGAAAGCCTGCAAAGTGGCGGGTGCCATCAACTTCAACCGCACGCCAGAAACCCTGACTGAATCTTTTGATTTGGTACTTGATTTGCGCGCCACACCTGCCTTCAGCCAGCACGCCCTGCCACAGGGTTACCAGCGCTGGAATGGGGTCGACCCCAAACCACTCAACGCATTGCGAGGCTTGGTAGGTGAGTTTGAAAAGCCCAAATTTTTTACTTACAAACAAAAATTATGTGCCCACAGCCGTAATGAAAAAGTGGGCTGCAATGCCTGCATTGATGTCTGCTCGGCCTCAGCCATCAGCAGCGAACGCAGCCGTCAGCAAATCAAGGTCAACCCCAACCTGTGCGTGGGCTGCGGCACCTGTAGCACGGTTTGCCCCACCGGCGCTCTGACCTTTGCCTACCCACGAGCCAGTGAGCAAGGGGTCAAAATAAAAACCCTGCTAAGTACCTATGCCCGCCAGGGTGGCAAGTCAGCGGCCTTGCTGCTGCACAGCCAGGAAGCAGGCACCCAGCTCCTCAACGATTTGGGCCGGGCAGCTCAACTCAGCAAAGGCGGCAAAGCCCCCATTCACGGCGTGCCAGCCCGGGTGATACCTTTGCCGCTGTGGCACTCGGCCTCTGTCGGCCTAGAGTTTTGGTTAAGCGCAATAGCCTATGGTGCCTCGCAGGTCTGGGTCTTGATGACCGATGAAGAAGCGCCTCAGTATGCGCAGGCGATTCAAACGCAAATGGCTGTTGCCCAGTCTATTTTGACGGGCCTAGGCTACCAGGGAGAGCACTTTCGCTTGCTACAAGTCAGAGATGCCCGGGATATACCTGCGCTGGACCAAGCCCTGCAGGCGCCGCCCGCACAGGTGGCTGGCCGCAGTGCAGGTTTTGCAGTGCAGCCTGAAAAAAGAGCTTCGCTGGAACTGGCCCTGGACCATCTGATTGAACACGCTCCCCTGCAACCTGAAACCATCACCCTGCCCAGCCAAGGCTCCCCGCTGGGCGCCTTGGCCCTTGACAAGAACAGCTGCACCTTGTGCCTGAGTTGCGTCAATGCGTGCCCCGCTGGCGCCTTGCAGGACAACCAGGAAGCGCCACAACTTAAATTTATAGAAAAAAACTGTGTCCAGTGTGGCCTTTGTGTCAAGACTTGCCCCGAGAACGCGCTTTCGCTGCTGCCCCGCATGAGTTTGTCGCCGCAACGCAAAGAGGCAGTGGTTATCAACGAGATGCAGCCCTACGCCTGCGTGCGCTGCAGCAAGCCCTTTGGCACCTTAAAAGCGATCGAATCGATGCTGGGGAAACTGGCCGGACACAGCATGTTTCAGGGAGAGGCACTGCAACGTCTGAAGATGTGCGGCGACTGCCGGGTGATCGACATTTACGCATCCTCTAATGAAATCAAGATATTGGACCTGAAGCCATGATGACCACACCCCACTTGATGCAGAGCAGCGCGCTGGACGAAGAAACTGCTCGGTCTGAGCTTTATGGGCTTCTAGCCCTTTGCTACTATGACCAACCCACTACTGAATTCATAGCAAATTTACGGGTAGCCGTGACAGAGGCTCCTTCAGCAGGCGCCTTTCTGGAGGCGTCCTGGCGCAACTTGGTAGGGGTCGCGCGCGAGATGACCCTCGAAGAGATCCAAAGCGAATACCAAGCCCTGTTTGGCGGCATTGGCAAACCCGAGGTCTACCTTTATGGCTCACACTTTTTGAGCGGCTTTTTGAACGAAAAACCTTTGGCTAGATTACGCGCCGACCTGACCGCTTTAGGACTTGCTCGCGATGAAACCATGTCTGAAACAGAAGACCATGTGGCGTATCTGTGCGAAGTGATGCGGTTTTTGATTGCGGGCGAAGACGCAGCCATTTCCAACTTGACGCAGCAACAAAAATTCTTTTCTGCTCACTTGCAACCCTGGATCTTGCTCATGTGTGATGACCTGCAAGCCCATCCCAAAGCCCGTTTCTACTCGGCACTGGGGGCTTTGACGAGCGCATTCATGGGTGTGGAGACTCAGGGTTTTGACATGATGGACACTGCTTAGGCATTGAATTTTCTCAATACGTCGAAGCGCCAACTAGTCTAGGGTTTTTCAGCTTGCACAAATTCAGATATGTTGGTAAGTTCATAGGAAATAAGGCATTACCAAATTTCAAGCAGATCTGACCAGGAGCCAAAATGTCTGAATCAAAATTAGCGCGGCGCAGCTTATTTGTGGGCGCCAGTACGGTGGGTGCTGTCGCAGCACTGGCCAATTTTTTACCCTCTGCCCAAAATATCAGCAGTCCTGAAGCACCGGCCTTGAAGCCAGCACCACTCAAGGGTGGTGGCTACACCTTGAGTGATCACGTCAAACAGTATTACAAGACAACGCGTGTCTGATTGATCCGCTGTCCCGGTTTTAGCAAGAAGTCTTTGGAGACCCACATGTTGTTGACTAAAAAATCTGCGCCCCAGAGCGGCATTGACCGCTCCCCCTTTGTGCACAGTCTGCGTCGCGGTTTATCCCAGGCCTTGCCCACCATGGACCGAAGATCCTTTCTGCGCCGCTCAGGCATGGGTATTGGGGTGGGACTGGCGGCAACTCAGTTAACGCTGGTCAAAAAAGCCCAGGCAGCAACAGGTTCAACCCCCATTGGCGAGGGCAAGATTGAGGTCAAGCGAACTATTTGCACTCACTGCTCAGTCGGTTGTGCAGTAGACGCCGTGGTAGAAAACGGGGTTTGGGTTCGTCAGGAGCCGGTTTTTGACTCCCCCATCAACCTGGGCGCCCACTGCGCCAAGGGTGCGGCACTGCGTGAGCACGGTCACGGCGAATTCCGTCTGCGTTATCCCATGAAACTGGTGAAAGGCAAGTACGAGCGCATCAGCTGGGACACAGCCCTCAATGAAATCAGCGCCAAGATGCTGGAGTTGCGCAAGACCAGCGGCCCTGACTCCGTGTATTACATCGGCTCCTCAAAGCACAACAATGAACAGGCGTACCTGTTGCGCAAGTTTGTGAGTTTTTGGGGCACCAACAACTGTGACCACCAGGCCCGCATTTGCCACTCCACCACGGTGGCCGGCGTTGCCAATACCTGGGGCTATGGCGCGATGACCAATTCTTACAACGACATGCAAAACAGCAAGGTCGCGATGTACATTGGTTCCAATGCTGCAGAAGCCCATCCGGTGAGCATGTTGCACATGTTGCACGCCAAAGAATCAGGCTGCAAAATGATTGTGGTCGACCCCCGGTTTACCCGGACAGCGGCCAAGGCGGATGAGTATGTTCGCATCCGCTCAGGCTCGGATATTCCGTTTTTATTCGGTATTTTGTACCATATCTTCAAGAACGGATGGGAAGATAAAAAGTACATCAATGACCGTGTCTACGGCATGGAAAAAGTCAAGGAAGACGTGCTGGCCAAATGGACGCCGGACAAGGTTGAAGAAGCCTGCGGCGTCAATGAAGCCCAGGTCCTTAAAGTAGCCACGATGCTGAACGAGAGCCGTCCTGGTACGGTCGTTTGGTGCATGGGACAAACCCAGCACACCACCGGCAACGCCATTGTTCGCGCCTCATGCATCTTGCAATTGGCGCTGGGCAATGTGGGCAGGTCTGGCGGCGGCACCAACATTTTCCGGGGCCATGACAACGTGCAGGGCGCCACCGATGTCGGCCCCAACCCTGATTCATTACCTGGCTACTATGGCATTGTTGAAGGCTCTTGGAAACACTTCGCCAAAGCTTGGGGTGTTGACTTTGAATGGATCAAGGGACGCTTCTCATCGCCCGCCATGATGAGCAAGCCGGGCATCACGGTGTCACGCTGGATTGACGGTGTGCTGGAGAAAAATGAGCTGATTGACCAGGACTCCAACTTGCGTGGCGTGTTTTACTGGGGCCACGCCCCCAACTCACAAACCCGCGGTTTGGACATGAAGCGGGCCATGGACAAGCTGGACCTTCTGGTCGTGGTCGATCCTTATCCTTCAGCAACGGCCGCTATGGCTGCGATGCCTGGAAAAGCAGAAGATTTAAACCCCAACCGTGCGGTGTACCTGTTGCCCGCAGCCACTCAATTTGAAACCAGTGGCTCTGTGACCGCCTCCAACCGGTCGATTCAGTGGCGGGAAAAAGTGATTGAGCCCCTGTGGGAAAGTCGCAGCGACCACATGATCATGCAACAGTTTGCAGACAAGCTGGGATTTGGTAAAGAGCTGTCCAAAAACTACAAGATGCAAAAAGTCAAAGGCATGGACGAGCCAGTGCCTGAGGATATTCTTAGAGAAATTAACAAATCTGTGTGGACTATCGGCTACACCGGGCAAAGTCCGGAGCGGCTCAAAGCCCATATGCGCAACATGAATTTGTTCGATGTCAAAACGTTGAGAGCCAAGGGCGGCAAAGACAAGGAAACCGGCTATGACTTCACGGGGGACTATTTCGGTCTTCCTTGGCCTTGTTACGGCACCGCTGAGATGAAGCACCCCGGCTCACCCAACTTGTACGATACCTCCAAGCACGTGATGGATGGTGGTGGTAATTTCCGGGCTAACTTCGGCGTAGAGCGCGAAGGCAAAAACCTACTGGCGGAAGACGGTTCGCACTCCAAAGGCGCCGACATCACCACGGGCTATCCTGAATTCGATCATGTGCTGTTGAAGAAATTGGGCTGGTGGAATGACCTGACCGAGGCTGAGAAAACAGCCGCAGAAGGCAAGAACTGGAAAACTGACATGTCGGGCGGTATCCAGCGCGTGGTGATGCAGGTTCACGGCTGCCATCCGTTTGGCAATGCCAAGGCCAGGGCTGTGGTGTGGAACTTCCCCGACGCCATTCCTCAACACCGC
>JBIKZP010000166.1:0-5607 GCA_044354655.1 Rhodoferax sp.
AGTCATGGCCATGGGCCGAACTTTCCAGGAATCGTTCCAGAAAGCCCTGCGCGGTCTTGAGGTTGGCGTGGACGGCATGAACGAAAAAACCCAAGACCGTGAAGTGCTGGAAAAAGAACTGGGCGCTCCCGGTCCCGAGCGCATCTGGTACGTGGGTGACGCCTTTGCCATGGGTATGAGTGTGGATGAGGTTTTTTCCTTGACCAAGATAGACCCGTGGTTTTTGGTGCAAATCGAGCAAATCGTCAAGATTGAACTCGAGCTGGAAACCACCACGCTTGACGCTATTGACGCGCCCACTTTACGCGCCCTCAAGCAAAAAGGCTTCTCCGACCGGCGCCTGGCCAAGCAGCTCAAAACCACAGACACCGCCATTCGCCTCAAACGCCGCGCCTTGGGTGTGCGTCCGGTGTACAAACGGGTCGATACCTGCGCGGCCGAGTTTGCAACCAACACCGCCTATTTGTACTCCACCTACGAAGCTGAAAACAGCGAATGTGAGGCAGAGCCCACCGACAAGAAAAAAATCATGGTGCTCGGTGGCGGCCCTAACCGCATTGGACAAGGCATTGAGTTTGATTACTGCTGCGTACACGCCGCGCTGGCCATGCGCGAAGACGGGTACGAGACCATCATGGTCAACTGCAATCCAGAGACTGTTTCTACCGACTACGACACCTCGGATCGTCTCTACTTTGAGCCGCTCACGCTCGAGGACGTGCTGGAAATCGTGGACAAGGAAAAGCCTTTTGGCGTGATTGTCCAGTACGGTGGGCAGACGCCTTTGAAGCTGGCCCTGGACCTGGAGGCCAATGGCGTGCCCATTATTGGCACTTCGCCCGACATGATTGACGCAGCTGAAGACCGTGAACGCTTCCAAAAACTTCTGCATGCGCTTGGCCTGCGTCAGCCGCCCAATGCCACGGCTCGCACCGAACCTGAAGCACTGGAAAAAGCCGCTGCCCTAGGTTACCCCTTGGTGGTTCGCCCCAGCTATGTGCTGGGTGGCCGCGCCATGGAAATCGTGCATGAGCAGCGCGATCTGGAGCGCTACATGCGAGAGGCCGTCAAGGTCAGCCATGACTCGCCGGTGCTGCTCGACCGCTTTTTGAATGACGCTATTGAGTGCGATGTTGATTGCATCCGCGATGACACTGGCCAAACCCTGATTGGCGGTGTGATGGAGCACATTGAGCAAGCGGGCGTGCACAGCGGTGACTCCGCCTGCTCACTTCCACCGTACAGTCTGAGCGCTGCGACAGTGATGGAGATCAAACGTCAGACTGCCGCCATGGCCAAAGCCTTGAACGTGGTGGGTTTGATGAACGTGCAGTTTGCCATTCAGAACAAGGAAGGGCAGGACGTCATTTTTGTGTTGGAAGTTAATCCACGTGCCTCACGCACCGTACCTTTTGTCAGCAAGGCCACAGGCATTCAACTCGCCAAAGTAGCAGCTCGCTGCATGGTCGGTCAATCGCTGGCTTCGCAAGGCTTCACCCAAGAGGTCAACCCACCCTATTTCAGCGTGAAAGAAGCGGTGTTCCCCTTTGTCAAGTTCCCTGGTGTTGACACCATTCTCGGCCCCGAGATGAAGTCCACCGGCGAGGTCATGGGGGTTGGCAAGACCTTTGGGGAGGCATTTGTCAAATCCCAACTGGGTGCGGGTACCAAACTGCCCCGCGAAGGTCGTGTCTTCATCTCGGTCAAGAACAGCGACAAGCCACGCGCCATAGAAGTAGCACGCGAACTGCTGGGTATGGGGTTTGGTGTTTGCGCCACCAAAGGCACGGCAGCGGCTCTCAATGCTGCGGGGGTGACGTGTGCCATTGTCAACAAGGTCACCGAAGGTCGCCCGCATGTGGTGGACATGATCAAGAACAACGAAGTGGTGTTGGTGATCAATACGGTTGAAGAGCGGCGCAATGCCATTGCCGATTCACGCCAGATCCGAACCTCTGCCTTGCTGGCTCGTGTCACCACCTTCACGACGATTGCCGGGGCTGAGGCTGCCGTGCAGGGCATGCAGCATATGGATCACCTCGATGTGATTTCAGTTCAGGAGATGCACGCGCAGTTGCGCGCGGCCTAGTGCCTGGCGCACAATCCGGCATAATCAAAGTAACGAAAACCGCCGGATGGCAACACCCGGCGGTCTCTTTTTTGTACAACTGGCTTTAACCCTTTACCTGCATTGGAGCAGTACGTGGCTACCATTCCCATCACCAAACGCGGCGCTGAAACCCTCAAAGCCGAGTTGCATAAACTCAAGACGGTTGACCGGCCCTGGGTCATCAATGCCATTGCTGAAGCGCGTGCACAAGGTGACTTGAGCGAAAACGCTGAGTACGAATCTGCCAAGGACCGCCAGGGTTTTATTGAAGGCCGGATTCAGGAGGTCGAAGGCAAGTTGTCGGCTGCCCAAATCATTGATCCTGCGGAGCTAGACGCAGGGGGGCGTGTCGTTTTTGGTGCCACCGTCAAACTAGAAGACGAAGATACGGGTGATCAGGTGACCTATCAAATTGTGGGTGAAGACGAGGCCGATATCAAACTCGGTTTGGTCAATATCAGCAGCCCGATAGCACGCGCACTGATTGGTAAGGAACAGGGTGATACCGCTGAGGTTCAGGCACCCGGTGGGGTCAAACACTACGAAGTGGTGACCGTCAGTTACCTCTGAGGTGATGCAGCGCTTACCCCTTTGGTTGGCGGCCCTGTGGTGGTCTTCCCTGACCACGATTGGTTTTCTGGTCGTTCCTCTTCTGTTTGTTCATCTGCCTGCCCCTGCCATGGCGGGTCAGATGGCCGCCCGCCTGTTTACGGCTCAAACCTGGGTCTCGGTCGTGTGTGGTGTGGTCTTGTTATTGTTGTCCAGATCCCGTGCGGCCTCATCCTCTGCTAGCGCAGGCCAGATCGCCACGCTTTTTATCCTGTTAGGGGTGTTGCTGGCCTTGCTCGTCGAGTTTGCCGTGGCACCCAGAATCGTAGCCAGAGAAGATTTGCGCTTTTGGCACAGCCTAGGCAGCCTGATGTACCTGGGGCAGTGGCTTTGCGCTGCAGTGACGCTGTGGCAACTGACGCCACCACGAGCAGATCAGGTTTGACTGCGTTTCTTGATGCTGACCATCTTGGGCTTGGCACGCTTGACCTGGCCGCCGGCCGTTAGGCGCTGGTTGCCCAGAACGCGCAAGGTTTTGACCTCGGGGCGTTGGCCACTTTGCTTGCTGTATTTCAGTACCTTGAAATCACGCGGGCCAGCCATGCGGTTTTCGTCAACAGTTTTTTCGCGCGCTGGGACAGGGCGCCAAAGCACCAGCAGCTTGCCGATATGCTGAATAGGGGCTGCGTTGAGCTCGTCGGCAAGGGTGAGGAACATGGCTTCGCGGGCGGTGCGGTCGTCAGAAAATACGCGCACTTTGATCAGTCCATGGGCATTTAAGGCCGCGTCGGCTTCCTTTTTGACAGCAGCAGTCAAGCCATCGCCGCCGACCATCACCACCGGGTCCAGGTGGTGGGCTTCGGCGCGGTGTTCTTTACGTTGGGCAGGGGTAAGTTGAATTTGGGGCATGCCGGTATTATCGGTCACGAAGGTAAACATGAAATTTCAAGTAAAAAGTAGCAAATCCGTTGAAAAAGTGACGAATAAAGTCAGCAGCAAAGTCAACCGCGCGTGGATCAACGACCATGTGAACGACACCTACGTCAAACTCGCGAAAAAAGAAGGTTACCGCGCACGTGCAGCCTACAAACTCAAGGAAATTGATGAGACGCTGGGTTTGATCAAACCGGGCCAGTTGGTCGTCGACCTGGGTTCTACCCCCGGCGCCTGGAGTCAGTATGTGCGCCGCAAAATGTCCCCCAAGACGGCCACCGGGGGGGGCGCTGCGGCGGGTACCCTTAACGGCACCATCATCGCGCTGGATCTGTTGCCGATGGATCCGATTGAAGGCGTCACCTTTATTCAGGGCGATTTTCGTGAGGACGAGGTGCTACAGCGCCTGACGGCCACCATGGCAGGGTGCTTGGCTGACATTGTCGTCTCTGACATGGCGCCCAACTTGTCTGGGATTGACGCTGCAGACACGGCCCGCATTGAGCATTTGATTGAGCTTGCGCTGGATTTCACCAGCCACTACATGAAGCCGCAGGGCGCTTTGGTGGCCAAGGTATTCAATGGCGGGGGCTATGAAGGGCTGGTAAAGCGCTTCAAGGAAACCTTTGTCACGGTCAAACGGATCAAACCCAAAGCCTCCCGAGACAAATCTTCTGAAACCTTTTTGGTTGGCATAGGCCTCAAACCCGTCTGAAACCCCTGCAAGTACCATGGCTGTATGCATTAATTAAGGCGCCGACCCGCCTTGAAACGCCTAAAATAGGTCCCAGTTGTGTTTAGTCTTTTGATTTGCGACCTTTTTGGAGCTTCGCTTGAATAATCAGTGGTTTTCGAAAATTGCCGTCTGGCTCGTCATTGCACTTGTGCTGTTTACTGTTTTCAAACAGTTTGACAACCGAGGTACCGCGGGCGCCGGGTCCCTGGGCTACTCCGACTTCCTAGAGGAAGTCCGTGGCAAGCGCATCAAGAGCGCCATCATTCAGGAAGGTCAGGGCGGAACCGAGATCGTGGCCGTCACCACGGATGACCGCAAGGTGCGCACAACTGCCACCTACCTGGACCGTGGCTTGGTGGGTGACCTGATCGCCAATAACGTCAAATTTGACGTCAAACCCCGCGAAGAAAGCTCTTTGCTCATGACCTTGCTGGTTAGCTGGGGTCCCATGCTGCTTCTCATTGGTGTCTGGGTATATTTCATGCGCCAGATGCAGGGCGGTGGCAAGGGCGGCGCCTTCAGCTTTGGCAAAAGCAAGGCGCGCATGCTGGACGAATCCACCAACCAGGTCACTTTTGCTGACGTGGCGGGTTGCGACGAAGCGAAGGAAGAAGTCAAGGAAGTCGTCGATTTTCTGAAAGATCCTGCCAAATTCCAGAAACTCGGGGGACGTATTCCACGCGGCTTGCTGCTGGTTGGTCCTCCCGGCACCGGCAAGACGCTGCTGGCCAAAGGCATTGCTGGCGAGGCCAAAGTGCCTTTCTTCTCCATTTCAGGCTCTGATTTTGTCGAGATGTTTGTGGGTGTTGGCGCAGCCCGCGTTCGCGATATGTTCGAAAACGCCAAGAAAAACGCACCTTGCATCATCTTCATTGACGAGATTGACGCCGTGGGTCGCCAGCGTGGCGCAGGCTTGGGTGGTGGCAATGACGAGCGCGAACAAACCTTGAACCAGATGCTGGTCGAGATGGACGGTTTTGAAACCAATGTCGGCGTGATCGTGGTAGCGGCCACCAACCGCCCAGACATTCTGGATGCCGCCTTGTTACGCCCCGGCCGCTTTGACCGTCAGGTCTATGTGACGCTGCCAGATATTCGTGGACGCGAACAAATTCTCAACGTGCACATGCGCAAAGTGCCCTTGGGCCAGGATGTCAACGCCGGCATCATTGCTCGAGGCACGCCAGGCATGTCAGGTGCTGATTTGGCGAACCTGTGCAACGAAGCTGCCTTGATGGCCGCACGCCGCAATGCCCGCACAGTGGAAATGCAGGACTTT